>JADGPZ010000026.1 GCA_017882165.1 Candidatus Kapaibacterium sp. | reverse complement strand
CTGCCACAGTGCAAGGAATTTCCTTCGACCTCTCGGGCGTTGCCCCGGCTGCTTACCTGATGGTTTACAAGGGCTTGTTCTCGGTCAAATCGGGCAGCACGTACAATGCTTCCGGCACCGACAGCATGCTGGTCGCGGCCCTAAACGATGCTACGGCAGACGGCGCAGACGTAATCAATAACTCCTGGGGCGGCGGCGTCGGTGATCCGAACACCATCATTTATAAATCGGTGATTGGGGCCATTACTGCCGCAGGGACGTTGGTGGTTTTCTCAGCCGGCAACAGTGGTCCAGGCGGCGGAACCATCGGCTGCCCTGGCTGATCGAATCAAGATAGACGAAGTCGTATTGCTTTGCAGACGTGAATACTACTTTATCTGTCTGGACATCATTATCATACCGCTGAACGACCTGTCCCGCCTTCGAGGCGACGACGAGGAATCGGCTTGCCGCGTGGCTCGGCGCCGCGCCCGGCGGCGACATAAACGGCACAGTGTAATAGGTGCTGGGCCACGACTTGACCGGCGGGATCATCTCCTGCACGAAGCTGCCTGGGTCTTTGCTAACGGTGGGATAGCTCGTCGGAATATTCGTCCGCATTGCGCCGGCGATGAGTCCGACCGGATGATTTGCGTGGATGACGGTGCCCGTGAAATCGAAGTGGACGGTGTCGGTTGCGCACATCGTCTTGTACTGCACGGATTCGCCGGCCATCAGTAATTCGGCAAACGGAATACCCTTCGGATGCGCGAGTGTATCGCACGCGGCGCCGCGCGTGAATTCGCGGCGGATGTCGGCGGTCGGAGTGATGGTCACGATCGTCGAGTCCTGATTCGCGACGATGGCAAACTCGCTCGGATAATCATGCGTCGCGCTATCAGGGTACTCCGCCGCCGAGGCCGCCACGACGTAGTCGCTGCCCCATTCTGTCACCTGAATTATTCTCATTCCATCGGACGAATAGGGCGAGTGCGACATGACAGTGCAAGCAATGTCCGCGTCGTTCGACCAGACGTGGATACCGCTGGGCTGTACGATGCCGCTGGTGGTCATCTCCCAACTCGTCGGGATATTGAAGGTCGCCATTTGGTACGGCTGAACCTGAATCGTCTTCGTAACACCGCCTGTGATGTGAACGTGAACGTTCGTAATGTTTGGCGAGGTGACGAAGAGTACATCATACTTGCCGATTGAGTCGCCGCCGTTATCGAGCAGGGTGAACCAGAGGTCATGACCAGGGAAGTATTCCTGATGCCCGTAACTGACCGAATGCTTGATCCGCGCGGGCTGAGCGCAGGCGGACGGGGAAAATATGAAAGATGAAGTATGAAAGATGAGGAGCGCGAGGGCGCTTGCTGCGATCTTGTTCATTGGTGTCATTCTGTGATTGTCATTGCGAAGAGTGCGGAGCACGACGAAGCAATCCCCGGACGAAAGCCGGGACTTCGTGGAGGGGATTGCTTCGTCGGCCTGCGGCCTCCTCGCAATGACGGTTGTGGTTCATCGCGTGATGAGTATTTTACCGGCTGCCTCGTGATTGCCTGACGTTATGCGATAGAAATAGACGCCCGTCGCGAGTGCGCTGGCATCGAGTGTGTTGCCGTCGAGCAGCGCATCCAGCACGCGGGCGCCGAGGACGGTCTCGATCTCGACGCGGATGGGTACAGTCCAATCCGCAGGCGTGACGGCGCGGAGGAGTCCGTCATCGGTCTGCACGAGCGTTGCAGTCGGGTAGTCTGCGCCACGCGTTGATACACCGGAGCCGTTGATGATCTGACCGACGATCTCGAATGGCATACCGATACAACTATTGCTGCCGATCGTAAGCCAGACGGGCTGCACCGCGCGGTCGCTGACGGAGGGATCGAAGCAAACCGAGACGGTCATAACATCGCCAGGCATGAGTATTGCGGGAAGCGGTGGAGTCGTTGTGATCCAGAACGCCTTTACGTAAGGCGCATTCCCAAGCTGCAGTGGATTGATATAGAGAGTGTCGATTTGCAGCGGGGTGCTCGACGTATCCGTGATCGTGAACGTCTGGCAATCGGGGGCACTCTTGTATGCCATCGGTTTGAAGACCATCAGCCCGTCATTGCTGACCAGGCCGACACGGTACACCACATTCACCCTTGCCGTGAGTGGGACGCCGATGAGTTTCGTCGTGCCGGTGGCCTGGTCAAGATCATAAGCCCAGAACGTGTCCACATACACACCGCTGGTGAACATCGGCGCGATGAACGTGTCGGTGATGAAGAGCTTTGACCCTGTTTGGAGTTGCTCCGTCATCGCCGCAGGATTCGCTACGAGCATTCCATTGTCTCGCTGCACCGAGAAGTTCGAGACAAAGAGATCATTCGGATTCGTAGCATTCTTCATCGCATTCCAGGTAGAGTGGTGCGCGATCTTTTTGATAATGCTCGTGGCGCCACCGGTTGGGGTGATCTCGAACCGGAGGATCGCGGTGTCGGTACCCTGAAGCGCATCTACGCACTCCATGGTGAGAGTTGTGTCTGCCGTGAACGTCTCGCTCGACGAGATCACATTCGCCGTGAGGATGTTTGACCGGATGCCAGTTTCGCCGGGGCCGACGAGCTGATTGCTACGTACGAAGTACAGCGTTTTGTATAGTCCGGGCTGATCCACACCTGCCGTCGCATGAAATGTGAAGGTAAAGGGATGATGACCCTTTGCAGGAATCGTGACTGGCTTGCTATGGCTTGGCCAGTTCGTATCCACCAACGGCACGAAATGCCACGAATCGTCCACCCAGATCGAGTCAATCTGGATCGGCTGCGTGGCAGACGTGTTGACAACTTCGATCGGATACAGTGAAGTCCCGGGAAATGGTATTGAAGTACCGAGCAATACAGTCCCCCAGTCATGTCCCGTCACTCGGAAGTCTGGTCCTCCGCCGTTGCCGGTCAGGATCGCGTCCATGCTCGTGCAGCCATCGCTCATGCGGAGCGTGTCGTAGGCGTTCGTGCCCTTGACCGGCTGAAAGCAGATCTTGATGAACCGTTTTTCGCCAACCGCGAGCGGCGCAGACATGGCGCTATCCAGAGCAATGCCCTGATCGCCGAGGACAAGCTTCAGGCTGGTGAAGACAAACGGGACCTTGCCAGTATTGACAATCGTATCGTACATGCACTTCCAGGTACTCATACTTCCAGTGCCGAAATCCAGAAGCGGCGGACCGATCCGCGCGGTTTGCGGCGTGTAGGTGCTCGTGGTCGTTCTGCTGTTGCCGGAAGCGTCGAAGACGGAGACGACGAGAGCTGCGGGCTTTGTGATGTCCGTGACGGCCATGTCATAGTAGGATGTCGTCCTGGCTTTTCCATCCAGCCATGTTGGATCGAGTGTGTAGGACATGTTGTAGTTCGAGTCCAGACGGATGTAGTACATGCCGACGTTGCCGAAATCACCATCGATGTCCGAGAGTGCAATGTGCGCCGTGTAGCATGAGCCGGATGTATCAACAACTGGTGGCGTGGTGTCCTGGCTGTTGTAGGTCGAGGTCGGTAGGCCTGCGGGCCAGGAATAGGACTCGCCATCGCTGGCGTAACCATAGACATACACTCCAGCGGCGGTATCCGCTTTAACAATATGTGCGCCGGGAGAGACGTTCATCGCCCGGTAGCCGGTGAACACTCCATCAATATAGAATTGATGGAGGCCGAGAAGGGGCTGCCCATCCAAGGTCGAGTGTTTGTCACTCGAATATGTGATGATGTTCACATAATTCGTGAACGGAATCTGATTACCGTTCGAGGGCGGCACCTGAAATGTCACCGTCTTCGTATAGTTATCCGAAGATGGCAGGATTACTTCGGATGGCTCGCCTCTGACGCCAGTGTCGCTCGTTGGATAGGTGGAGCTATTCATATACTGCACGAGCAGGAACGGCGCATCCGAGCTCCAGTGGCTGCCTTGATCGATGGTGTCGATTGAGTAAGTATCGTACTTCTTCCCACCACCAACGAAGACCACTTGGGTCTGCTGGATACTATTATCGTAGCGGTAAATTGTCTGGCCCGGTCTGGTAGTAATGACAAGGAATCTGCTCCGGTTATGTCCCGGTGGCGTGTTCGGCGCTTGATAGAACGGGACCGAGTAGTAGTTCTCGCCCCAGGTGCGGACGGGCGGCATCATCTCGAAGACGGGCGAGGCATAATTGTATGTACAGGGAATGCGCGTGACTTCCGCACCGGCCTCGACGCCGATCGGATTGTTGGAGGTGATGACCGTGCCGGTCACGTCGAAGTTTTCACAGTCCTGCTCGCATGTACTTTTGAATTGCACGGACTGACCCGCATTGAGCACAACTTGAAAGGCCTGTCCGCTCGATGCGAGAATGCAACTGCAACACCCGCCGCTGCTGGATTCGACCCGGAGATCGCACGTCGGCATGATGCTGACGCGCGTGTTATCCTGATTCGCTACAACGGCGAACACACTCGGCAGATCATACTGATAGATTCCAGTACTATGGTATGCGCCGGCGGCGGCAAGGACGTACTCGGTGCCCCAGCCAATTGTCGGGAGGATATACATGCCGTCCGTACCATACGGCCCATGCTCCATGACGTTGCACGAGATGTCAGCATCGCTCGACCAGACGTGAATACCGAAGTCATCGACGTGTCCGCTCGACTGCATCACCCACGCAAACGGGATGTTGAACATCGCGGTCTTATATGGGGTAAGCGCGATCGTCTTCGTGATTCCGCCCGTGATATGGATGTGGACGGTCGTCACGCTCGGCGACGTGACATAGAGCGTGTAGTACGTGCCTGGAAGATTCCCACCCAAATCCATGACCGAGAACCAGCAGTCGCGGCCAAGCTGGGGGTTTTGATGCGTCATGGGTGCAATCCGGTGGTGAATCTTCGGGTTTTGCGCGCAGGCATCGCCCACGATGCCTGCGGACGTGGCGATGAGCAGCGCGGCGAGGGTGCAGAGGAGGAAATGTTTCATGGTCTATTCAATAAAGTCATTGCGAGGAGTGCGGAGCACGACGAAGCAATCCCCGGAAGTAAGCCACGGACTTCGTGGAGGGGATTGCTTCGTCGGCCTGCGGCCTCCTCGCAATGACGGTTCTATAAATCATCGCTGTATAATAATCTTCCCGGTCACAGGCAGGATGCCTGTGCCACGCGAGGAAAGCCGATAGAAATAGACGCCCGTCGCAAGTGTGCTCGCGTCAATCGTGTTGCCGTCGGCCAGCGCATCTAAGACGCGGGCGCCGAGGACGGTCTCGATCTCCACGCGTGTGGGTGCGGACCAGTCCGCGGGCGTGACGATGCGGAGCAGACCAGCGCCGACTTGCATCAGGGATGCGCAGGCTGGAAGCGCTGCGCCACGCGGCGTTGGTTGGACATCTTCCGAGCACTTGCTTACGATCATCGTCGCAATCAGCGGATGGGCACCGATCATTTGTGTTGTGCCATCGGCTTGATTCAGCGAGGAGGCATAGATCGAGTCCTGATAAATGCCGCCCATGCTTTGCACTGCGATGAAGGACTCGGTGATGAAGAGACTCTGTCCGGGTTGCAGTTGCTCCGACATGCTCGTTGGATTGGCCACGACACTGCCATTATCCCGCGTCACCGTGAAGTACCGGAAGTAGGCGTTCGTGTGAACGATACTTTTGATCACACTCGTCGCATTACCGGTTGTGGTGAGCACAAACTGTTGCCCTACGCTGTCGTTGTTTGGCCGGGGACATCCAAGTGTGTCAGTGGTGTCAGCGGTGAAGCTCACGCCCGGAGCGACCACATCCGCCTTGAGGATATTAAACCGGATACCCGTTTCGCCGGGTCCGACGAGCTGCTTGCTATAAGCGTACCACTTCGTCTCGTAATGCCCTACCGCATCGAATGGCGCTATCGTACGGAATGTGAAGGTGACCCCGATTGTGCCCTTCGGCGCGAGAGTATCTGGCTTCCTACCGGCCACCCAGTTGGCATCTTTGGTCGGGACAAAATGGACCGGATCATCGACCCACATCGAGTCGACTGTGATCGGCTGAGTCGGTGACATATTAACAGCTTCGATGACACCTGACGACGCTGGGAGAGTGATCGACTGACCGAGTAGCACCGTGCCCAAATCGTGTCCAGTCACACGGAAGTCTGGCAATCCGCCTGTGCCGATGAGAAGCACGTCCTGCGTCATGCAGGGATCGCCAAATCGGATCGTGTCGTAAACGGTCGAGCCTTTGACAGAGACAAAACAGAGCTTGATCTTGCGGACTTCTCCAACGGCAAGCGGCTTTGCGACGGCACTATCGATCGAGAATCCCTGATCGCCCAGCACCAGATGGAGGTCGGTAAATGGAAACGGCACCTTGCCGGTGTTGACGAGTGTGTCGTACATGTAGATGCAATTGGTCGGATTACCCACACCAAAATCCTGTTCCGGCGGACCGATGTGTGCAGTTTGCGGGGTGTAGCTGCTGGTGACCGTCGTCCGGTTGCCGGCCTGATCGAACGCCGAGATGATGAGGATCGCGGGCTTCGTGATGTCGGCCACTGTCATGTCGTAGACCGATCGCGTCTTCGGCGTTCCATCGATCCGGCTCGTGTCGCGCAGGTAGGTCATGTTTTGGTTGGAGTCTACACGGACATAGTTGATGCCGAGGCTTCCGGTATCGCCATCCATATCAGCGAACGTGACGTGGGCCGAGAAGCACTGGCCCGATGTATCGGCCAACGGCGGAGTCGTGTCCCTGCTGTTGACGGTCGCAGTCCCGAGCGGTCCCGGCCACGCAAAGGACTCATCATAACCATAACCATAGACATACACACTGACACCTGAGTCTGATGTCACGATCTTGCCTTCTGGCGGGACATTCGAGGCGCGGTAGCCTGAATAAATCCCGTCAATATAGACACCATGCAAACCGATGACAGACTGCCCATCCATCTTCACGTGCTTATCGCTCGGCTTGGCGATGATGTTAACGTAATTTGTGTATTTCGTTTGATTTCCGATGCCTGCCGGTGTCTGAAACACAACGGACTTCGCATACCCTTCGACGGGCTGCAAGATCACTTCCGACGGATCGCCCTGGCCATTCTGATTGTCGGGATAGCTCGAGCTGTTGATGTACTGCACGACGAGGAATGATGTATCGCTGTGCCACCTGCTGCCTTGATCGACATCGTTGCGCCAGTATGTATCGTACTTCTTGGAGGAAAGGAAGTAGGGCACATCCTGTCCGGTACTGTTGTCATAGCGCTGGATGATCTGACCCGGCTTCGTCGTGATAACCAGGAATGTGCTTTGCGTGTGAGCGGGCGGCATCCCCGGCGGCTGATAGAATGGGAGCGAGTAGTACGTGTTACCCCACGTGCGCGTGGGCGGCATCATCTCGCAGAGGTGATCGCAATACGGATAGTTGCACGGGATGTTGGTACACATCGAGCCGGCCACCACGCCGATGTTCTTGTCGGAGGTGATGACGGTACCGGTCACATCGAAATTATCGCAGTCCTGCACGCAGGTGGTCTTGTACTGAACGGATTGTCCAGCATCGAGCGTGATTTGAAACGGCGTTCCCTTCGATGCGGCCACGCAACTGCAACAGGAGCCGGTGGTGGTTTCGACGCGCAGATCGGCCGAGGGGGTGATGTTGATGTGCGTGCCGTTCTGATTGGCGACGATGGCGAACTCTGAGGGATAATCGGAGCTGAAGCTCTCGAAGAGCGCGCCATAGCCTGCCACGACATACTCCTTGCCCCAGCCAATTGTCGGGAGAAGATACATGCCGTCCGAGCTATACGGACTGTGGGACATGACGTAGCACGAGAGATCGGCATCGTTCGACCAGACGTGAATGCCTTTGCTCTCGATTTTCCCGCTCGATGTCATCCCCCACGAGAGCGGGATATTGAAGACAACCGATTGGTATGGTTGAACCGTTACCTTGCTGGTAATTCCACCGGTGAGATGGATGTATGCCGTCGTGATATTCGGCGACGTGATGTAGAGTGCGTAGTAAGCCCCGCTCGCGCCCTGCCCCATATCCATGAGCGTGAACCAGCAGTCGCGACCAAGCTGCGGGGCGTCGTGCTTCGCCGTCGTGATGCGGTGGTGGATGCGCGCGTTTTGCGCGAAGGCATCGCCTACGATGCCCGCGTAGTTAGAAAGCAGCAGTGCTGCGAGTGTGCAGAAGAGGAGTTTTTTCATGGTCTGTTCGATAATGTCATTGCGAGGAGTGCGAAGCACGACGAAGCAATCCCGCGCAGCGTGGGCGCGAGCCGGAAAGCCTGGACTTCGTGCATGGGATTGCTTCGTCGCTCCTTCGTCGTTCCTCGCAATGACGATTTTTTTGGGGACGCTCCGCCCCGTGACGCGAAAGCCCCTATATTTAAAACGCTCGAGATCGCCAGGGTTACAAAAAAATCTTTGGGCCAAAAATGAATTCGGCGAATTTGAATGGATTTCGCGGATTTACGTTAAAGATATTTGCCGAATTATGAACAAAATTCATCAGAAACTGCCGAACCTGCGAAATCCCGCGACCAGAGAGGATCGCTCCTCCTCCGAGGAAGCCTCGGACGTGCTCAGCGTAGGCGACCTGACAAAAGCAATCCGCTCGCTTTTGGAGACGCGCTTCGTGGACGTGACAGTCGAAGGCGAGATTTCGAACTTCCTGCACCACCGATCCGGTCACCGTTACTGGACGCTGAAGGATTCGGACGCGCAAATCTCGGCGGTGTTCTGGAAATCGCGACAGCTTTCGTTCGAGCCAGAGGATGGGATGAAAGTTATTTGCCGCGGACGGCTGACGGTCTATCCGCCGCGCGGTGCGTATCAGCTCGACGTGTTTCAGATGCGTCCGAGCGGCATCGGCGATTTGCAACAAGCGTATGAAGTGCTTTTTCGCCGCCTTGCCGATGAAGGACTGTTCGATGAAAGTCGCAAGCGTCCCATCCCGCGATTTCCGAAAACAATCGGACTCGTCACGAGCGAGAACGGCGCGGCGCTGCAGGATATACTGACGGTGCTTCGTCGTCGGTATCCACTCGTGCGTGTGATCTTGCGGCCCACCGCAGTGCAAGGCGTGGGGGCGGAGCTTGAAATTGCTCGCGCAATTCAAGAGTTTAATCTCCTTCCAATCGCCTCACCCCCCAACCCCCTCTCCCTGCTGGGAGAGGGGGCTTTTGCTCCTCCTTCTCCCAGCAGGGAGAAGGGGGCTGGGGGGATGAGGCCCGACGTGTTAATTGTGGGAAGAGGCGGCGGTTCTTTGGAAGACTTGTGGAGCTTCAATGAGGAGGCTGTCGCGCGGGCGATCTATGCATCGAAGATTCCGGTGATCTCGGCCGTCGGGCACGAGGTCGATACAACGATCGCGGATTACGTCGCCGATCTGCGCGCGCCCACACCGACTGCCGCCGCCGAGCTTGCCACGCCCGATCAGGAAGAACTCCGCGCGATCATCTCGTCCAGCGCTCATGCCATGACACTGAGTGTGCGGCAGCAGATCGCATCGCTGCGCCGCGAGATCCGTGATGTACACGAGACACGCGACTTAATCGCGGACGCGATCGATAGCAAGCGCGAAACCACGGAGCGCAATTTGGACCGCGTGCAGCGTGCGGTGCGGCATCGCTTCGAACTTCTGCGGATGACCATGGAGCGCGACCGCGCGCGGCTCACGGCGATGAATCCCGACAAAGTCCTCGAACGCGGATACACGGCACTCGAATCGCCGGAGGGCGAGATCATCTCCAGATTAGATACGCTGCTCTCACGCGGCGAGAAAGACGGCATCCTCATTTTTGCGGATGGGAGGATTACAGTGAGGTTCGACTGAGCGGTTCAATCGGAGACGGAGCCTACCACCGGTAATTCAACGTCACAGCAATGTCATCGCGGGAGACGGCGTCGTCCGTGATGGGGGCAATAATGGGCTGGCCGCCTGGTGTGAGATCGTTGTAGATCGAGTGGCTGGTGTGATAGGTCGAGTGCCGCCATGAACCTTCGAGCTGCACCGTCTTACCAAGTTGAAATCCTAAGCCGGCAGAAATTTTCTTCGTGTCGAAGTTCGAGGGATCGCCTTTGTAGGGCGACGGCTCGTCCGCAAATCCGGCGCGGAGACTGATGCCAACGATCGGCACTACAAATTCGGCACCGATCTGCCACGCGAGCACGGCGCGCAGCTCGCTCGCGGCGGCCTGATTCACATCGGCGAACGACGTATAGTAAGGGCTCGGATTCTTGAAGCTGATCGCGGTCATGTCGGCGTAGGTCGCGCTGGCCGAAGCGGTGAGTCCCAGCAAATGGAGTGATGCACCGGCGCCCAAACGTGTCGGCAGCCAGATGTCGTAGTCGAGTTGATACACCGGAAGCGAGAGCGCATTGTCCGTGGAAAGCGATTGGCCATTCGAGAAGTGGGAGGTTCCGGACTGCACATCCTGCTCGGTGACATGAATGATCTGAGGCGTCTCGACAGTCAGTCCAAAACGCAGGATCTGCAATTTCGAAATCAAGAGTCCGAACTTCATGCTCGCGCCAGCCTGGTCCTGGTGAAGATTCTCGGAGATTGTGGCAGAGGTCAACGGAGTGCTATCGGGCGCGACGCCAACGCGTGTTGCGGTGTAATCGCGATTCCAATCGTAGGTGCCGAACAAGATGTTCAGCGTTGCGCCGGCCGAAACACCGTCAGCGATATCAACGCCCGCGCCGATGCGGAGCGCATCGAGCGAGCCGGACTGCGTGACCGTCCCCGATTCGCGGAAGCCGCCGGTGTAGGGCGTCGTCAGCGTGACCGCGCCAGTATCCGGCACTTCATACGTCAGAGCGAGCGCGTAGGCAAGATTGTGATCGAGTAGCCACGAGCGATTGCCATAGGAGCCCGTGCCAATGCCGGGATCCTGCAAGAAATACTGCGTATTGAAGAGCGTGCCGCTCGGATTGACGGCGTTGAAACTATACGTGGAATTGTATTCGCGCTGACGATCGTACGTTACGCCGACGGCGAGGTGTCCCTGTGTCGTCACAAAAGGCGCGGCAAGCCCGAGCGAACCGAGCGAGAAGGCGCTGATCGAAGCGCTTGATGTCTGATCGAAGTACTGCGATGTAGAGCCGTGGCTATTATCGAAGAGCGTGATACCGAAATCGCGCCCGGCAAGCGGAGCGAGCGCAGCGGGATTCGCTTCGAGTGCGTCATAGCCATCGGCGGCGGAGATGAGTCCGCCGCCCATGCCAAGCGAACGAGCGCCGCTCGGAAGCGGGTCGGTCGCTAAGCGGAGCGCGTCGGATAAGTACTGCGCCTTTAGCGCGCCGGGCATCAGTGCGCCGGACAGCAGCGCGAGTGTCAGAATGAGTGCGAGCGAGCGCATCTTCATATAATGTTGAGAGAATATGGTGATGTGAGTAAGAGAGAGTTAATCGCGACCACGACCTCCACCTCCGGATGGTCGTTGAGTACCACCTCCACCTCCGGACGGTTGTGAAGTACCGCCTCCACCCGAGGGTCGAGTGGTTGGGCCCGTTGAGCCGCCGCCACTGGATCGCGGCGTGGAATTGCCGGTGGCTGGGCGCGACTCACCGCCGCGCGCGGGGGCACTGGTGTTACCACTTCGCGTATTTCCACCACTTTGGGGATTGGCGCGATACCCGCCTCGGCTCGTCCCGTAATTTCCACGCGATCCATATCCGTTCGCATTACCGGCGGCATTCCTGCGCACGATGACCACACGATGTCCGGCTGCATTCGCAGTGGCCGGCGCGTTCGCCGTCGAGTTCACCTGCGAGTTGACCGCTGTGTTCGATGCACCGTTCGCCGGCGTGCTCGCTGGCGCGCGCGTCACGACATTATTGGTTGCCGTGTTCGGCGCGATATTGGTCACGGTACCGCCTGAGCCTGGGCCGACGACGTGAACTGGATTATTCCTGTTTGCGGCGCTCGCCGTAGCGGCGTTCGACGTAGCCTCGCCATTCGGCATCGGATTGGATGTTGCACCCGCCGGACGGCGAACTTCGATATACGAATGCGGCGTCGTGCCCGGCCCCGTGCTCGGGCCTGTGCCCTGACCGGCGCGGCGCTCGCCAGAATAAATACGTCCGTAGTGCGGCACGCGGCCACCGGGTGTCAGACCATTCTGCCCATAGCCATGACCATACCCGTGCCTGCCATAGCCACCATAGCCGCCATATCCACCGTAACCATAATACGGATTGTAGTAGCCACCATAGAACGGCGAGTACGCATCGTAGAGCGGAGGATAAAAGCCGGGATAGTCCCACGGGTCGTACCAACCGGAATAGTAAGAGCCGTAGTACCATGATGGAGAGTAGCCATAGTCATACCACGGACTATACCGCGAATGGTATCCCCAAAATGGATAGCCGATCGTGATTGAGAACGCCGCGCGCGGACGCATCGGAGTCCAATAATCATACGGTTCGGAGCCACCATAATAATTATTGATGATCGTCTCGGTGGCGCTCCCGCTCGAGGTCGCCGGCTGGGATTGATTCTGCGTATAATCTTCCCGCGTCCGCTCCGTGATGAACATCGTGTCGCCCTTCATCGCCGTGTCATAGACGGCGCTCGGCTGCGCCTGTGCCTGACCTGGATGCTCCCCGACGATGAACGTATCGCTCTCCACCGGCTGCCGGTGGTGCCGGTATCCGGTGTAGGCGGTGTTATCGCTTGCGAGTTGCGTGTAGCAACCCGAGAAGATCCCTGCAACGATGAGGAGGAGGCTGGCCGGCAGGAGTAGCGGCGTTTGTTTGAACAATATTCGTATCATGATGATGTATCAAAGAATCATGTGATCCATCTAACGCAAAACTACACAATTCGTGACGCCAAGTATCTAACAGAAGGGTGAATTCTGCTTCACGACCGGGCCATCTTCTTGCAGCGCAGCCGCTCCGCGGCGGTTCATTCCTGATTCGTATCGCCTCTCTCGCTTGCGGCTTCGAGAACAACAACGCACTCTCCCTTCACATCTCCGGGGAAGTGCTCCGCAAGCTTGGCCGATACTTCCGCGATCGTACCGCGCAAAAATTCTTCGAAGTGCTTCGTCAGTTCGCGGGCAAGCGCGACGCGGCGCGTCGGGCCGCAGGCCTCGGTGAGTTCGTTTAGCAGGCGCTTGATCCGGTGCGGCGATTCGTATATCACGACAGTACGATCCTCGGCGGCAACATTGGCGATCCGTTTCTTGCGGCCTTTCTTGAGCGGCAAGAATCCTTCGAAAGCAAAGCGCGTCGTATCCATGCCGCTGCCGGTCAGAGCGGCGATGGCAGCGCACGCGCCCGGAATCGGCACGACCTCGATCCCCAACTGAATCGCTTCCTTGACAATCGCCCACGCAGGATCGGAAATGCCCGGCGTGCCGGCATCGGTCACAAGCGCAACGGACGCACCACGCTGAAGATCTTCGGCCAGCTCGGCGGCGCGCGAGCGCTCGTTCATCGAGTGATAACTGACGAGCCGCTTCGGCTTTACGCCGTGGCGCTCAAAGAGAATGCGCGCGTGCCGCGTGTCCTCGCAGGCGACGATGTCCGCCTCGCCCAGAATGCGGATGGCCCGCAGCGAGATGTCTTCCAGATTTCCGATGGGGGTAGCGACAAGGTAGAGCATTTCTTACAAATGAGGAATGAGGAATTAGGAATGAGAGTCGGGGCCGATGAATTCCCACGGTCATCCACCGGTATCGTCTCCAAGCGAAAACACGTCATCCTGAACGGAGCGAAGCGGAGTGAAGGATCGCTTGATCGACAGCCGCTCGCCTTCCTTCAAGCGATTCTTCGCTTCGCTCAGAATGACGTTATTCGGAAAGGAATCTCGGCTATCTTTCTCAGGGCACGTCTTTTGGGGGCAACAGGTTCGTATCAAAGAATGTGGCGCACGCTTTAGCTTGCGCAAAACGAAGAAAGGAGTTGATCTATGGTCAAGCGATTTGGTCTTTTCGCAGCGATGGTATTCGCATTCATGGTCATGCTCGCGAGCACGAGCCATGCGCAGCAATATGTTACGCAAAATCAGTTCGTCGGCGTTCTCGTGGACGGTGTGGCGGGCCACGTCACGTTCACGCAGGTCGTGAATGGTAAGGCGAGAATTTCAGACGGTGCCAAACCTCTCTCGTTTGAGAATTTCTCCTACCTGACGCTGCTCATCGATGGCTTGTACTACACGAACAACGACGCGGGCGCAATGCCGACGCGTGTTACAAATACGCTTGGCGGGGCCTCATTCACGCACACACCGGATGTCTTTCTCAATACCGGCAGCATTAAGAAGATCCAGGACACGATCGAGAAGACGTGGCGAGAACAAGGCGGTGCTTTCGACATCGTGCAGGATGTGTATCCCGTCGCATTCCGGAATAGCGGGCAGATCGTGGTGAAGGTGAAGATCGTGAACCACACCGGCAGCGCGCTTACCGTCAGTTCGCAGTACCTGCTTGATGTTTGTGCCGGCGCGAACGACGATGCATATATGCTCGAGCAATACGGCTACGAGGGCAATAAGAATTGGAAGATCTATGCGAGTTCGCCGCCGACATTCTACATGGGGCTTGAGAACGATCCAAGTTACTTGTATCTTGGCACCATCGGCGCCGGATATACGACCGATGCGTATGCGCCCGCGCCGATGGGACTCACACCATGCTCGGGAATGGTCTTCGGCGATGGTGCAGCTCTCTCTACATACACGTTTGGCTCTCCCGCTGGGACTTCCAGTTTCACTTCTCTCGACGCCGCGCTCCTAATGCAGTGGCCCACAGTCTCGGTGAAGGGAAGCAACGGCGCGGACAGTGTGACCGAGATTTTCCGTACCAGTTACGGCACGCAGGAGTTTTGCATCTGCTATAGCAGCATCCTCGCCATCGGCGTACACCCCTCGCATTTGATCTACGACAGGACAAACAAGAGCTACTCTCCGAATCCGTTCAACGTGGACGAGATCGTGATCAACACGCAAGCGGGTCCGATTACCAACGTTAGTGTCACGCAGTCGGTCGCGGGACCGCTCCGCATCGTAGGCGATCCGACCAAGTCTGTGCCGAGCACAATTGCAGCCGGTGGCGTAGCAAGCTACACGTGGACTGACTCGACTGTGGCCGACACCGGCTGCAAAGGCGTGCCGGGTGATTTCGGACTCGCGTTCGCTGTCACCGCGAGCGGGCTGCTCAACACAAGCTGGACGTGCGATAGCAATTGCAGCGTGACGGTCGATTGCGTGGATACTGCACCGGCGCGGGGCAAGCCAGTCATCACAGTCCAATCGCGCACCGGCAGCTTCGATGGCAGCCTATGCAATGCGAGGACGACATACATCCTCGCGACCGACACCAACACGCCGCCGCTTGGATTTGCTGGCGCGGCGACACTGAGCGCGACCAACATGGCACAGATCATCTGGGCGCCGCCGCACGCCTTCAACATCCTGCCCATCGCCGTCCATGTCCTCGACTCGATGCTCGACGGACAGATCGTCCTTCGCATCGTCGGCAACGACAGCAGCGTGACGCTGGATACGGTTATGTATTGCACGATACCGGATACGACTCCGCCTCGCTGGCTCACCGGCAAGATTGATTCAACCTTCGTCGTTTCAGTTATAGAGGACCGACCGTGGGACCGTGGAATCGACAGCGTCTCGATCACTCATCTTGTGAATGTAGGGATTGATAGCGTCAGGCCAGTTATTACTTTTCCTGGTGTTTACACAAACATATTTTTGCATCTGGTTGCCCAACCATGGGAGGGATCAATTTGCTTTACGGCTTACGATCTTGCCCACAACTATCGTGACACCTGCTTAATTATCCCCTTCGCTACGGTTGGAGTCATTAATCGAGCATCTCAGGTCTCCTCCCTCCACATCTATCCCAACCCCTCGGCGGACATCTTCACGATCTCTGCGCCGGGCGCGGAAACCGCGCCACTACAGTGCGAAGTGCTCGATGTTTTGGGTCGCACGGTCGCGCGATTCGTGGTTGCGGGCACGGCCACGTTCGATGCGGGCGCACTTCCGGCGGGGACGTATGTTGTGCGTGTGGGCGGCATGAGCCAGCGAATAGTAAAAGAGTAATTCCATGACAATGACCTTTCGTTTTTTTGTGCTTTTGGTTCTCCTCTGTGCTGTGACCGACGTACACGCGCAGGCATTCGTAACGCAAAATCAGTTCGTCGCTGGGCTCGTGTATAGCGGCAAGACGGGCGAGGTCACGTTCACGAAAGTCGTGAACGGCAACGCGGTTGTTGCGCAGGGAGCCAAAGCGCTTTCGTTGCAGGACCACTCTTACCTGAGCATTATGGTCAATGGCGTGTACTGCACGAACAACACCGTGCCTCAGCCCACGCTTGCCACCAGTATGCTCGGCGGAGCCTCGCATCTCCTCAAGCCGGACATCAATCTCGATAACGGCACGACCCAGAAAATCGGCGATACCATTGAGACGGTCTGGCACGAAAGCGCATTCGACATCGTGCAAGATGTGTATCCGGTTGCATTCTCGAATTGCGGACAGATCGTGCTCAAGGTCAAGGTTGTCAATCATACGCCCTCTCAATTCGGCACGCTGGGGCAGTACCTGCTCGATGTGTGCGCCGGCGCGAACGACAATGCGTACATGCTCGATCAATACACGTACGAGGGCAACAACACTTGGACGATCTACAACTCTGGCGCGCCGACCTATTACATGGGATTCGAGACCGATCCCTTTGCGCTGAACGGCGGCACGGCCGGCGAGGGATATACCACCGATGCGCTTGCGCCCGGCGCGATGGGACTGACCCAGTGCTCCGGCATGGTCTTTGGCGATGCCAAAGTGCTTGACACATACACGTTTGGCGCACCGGCCGCACCCGCGCCAAGTCCTAATGCAATCGATGCCGCAGTGCTCATGCAGTGGCCCTACCTCAACATACAGGGCAACAACGGCATCGACAGCGTGACCCAGGTTTTCCGGACAAGCTACGGTACGCGTCCGGACAGCGCCGCACCTGCACCGCGCGGCAAGCCCACCCTCGCAGTGCAATCGCGCACGGGCAGCTTTGATGGCAGCCTGTGCAATGCGCGCTTTACCTACATCCTCGCGACCGACACCAACGCGCAGCCGCTTGGTTTTGCCGGCGCGACTACACTCAGTGCGACGAACATGGCGCAGATCGTATGGGCGCCGCCGCACGCATTCAACATACTGCCCATCGCCGTGCATGTCCTCGACTCGATGCTGGATGGACAGATCGTCCTCCGCATCGTCGGCAACGACAGCAGCGTGACGCTGGATACGGTGACGTATTGTACGATACCGGATACTCTGAAGCCTCGAATACATTGGCTTGGATTCTCTCATGATCCTCTGATCGTTGATATTTCCGTGTTGGATGACAAGCTGTGGGACCGCGGTCTTGACAGCATTGCAATGACTTACACAAATATTGCAATCGATACTATTCTTCCAAATGGAATGAACGTTCATGGGCTTCATGGGGCAGGTATTTGGGGCCATCTTATTCAACCTCAACAAGCCGGCAACATTTGTGTCACAGCGTATGATCTCGCGGGGAATAGATTTGACACTTGCTTCATCGTCGCTGCTGTACCGCCGTTTGGCGTGACCCCGACTGATCAGATAACGTCCTCCCTCCGCATCTACCCCAACCCCTCGACCGACATCTTCACGATTCGCGTGGGGGATGCCGACCCCGGCGTCCCAGCCCAGGCCGAAGTGCTCGATGTTCTCGGTCGCACGGTCGCGCGATTTCCGGTTGCGGGCAGCGGGACCTTCGATGCAAGCGCGCTCCCGGCAGGGACGTATATCGTGCGCGTGGGCAAAGAAACCGGGCGGCTCATAAAAGAGTAGGGACACGCCGCTGGCGTGTCCGCTTGTGCCAAGATGCTTCGAGGGAGGACACGCCAGCGGCGTGTCCCTACATTTCGTTATGGCATCCCTCCTGCCAGCCCCGTCGTGCCTGAGTCTCGGATTTCCTCTCTTTTCTACCTGCAACAAGTATGCTTTTCTCACGGCATTACTTAGGTGCTTAAAGTAGCACTTTAAGAATTTCGGCTAACTGCTTGTGGTTTATCGCGATATGCTATAATAACAATATATGCACATAGCTGTTTTCAAAAATAAATTATGAATTATCGTGAAGAGTATATAGAATTTTGATGTCGCGGGAACACGGTGCTCAAAGCCGCACGTTATGTATTCGGGAAGAGGGGACTACCACCTAATTAGACCAATCATGAACAGAGAACCTCAAATACCGCCAAACTACGTGAAAAATCGCTGGTCCGAGCTAACCACCTCACCGAGCTTCAATCTCCGCGGAGAGTCCATGCCACAATTTGACCGGCAAAGAAGCAATGGAGGAAAGCATAAACGATCAAATTTGATGCTTCACGGACGGACAATTCGCTACACTCCTGCGAACGACTAACCAGTTTTTCATCTAATATCATTAACCTGCTGATCTATGAGAAACACTTCAATCCTCCAGGCCGACAACCGTTACCACAACCACACGAACCGCCCGCTTTCTCCATCGAGCGGATTTTCGAATGAGTTCGACTACGACGATCCGGAAGTCGATTTCGACGATCCCGAGATCGACTTCGACGATCTCATCACGGAACACGACGAGCTCGTCCGCGACGAAAGCGATCTCCGATTCCTGCGCGATTTCATCCTGAGTTGCGCGCTCTATGTCGAAGAGCTGGAGAATGCGCTCTGCGACCGCTCGGAGGAATTCTGGGAGACTCGCGAACATGCCTATCGGATCATCACCGGGCTGCTGGTGGATGTGTTCCGGTATGAGCTGGCGGGCGATTGATGAACCGCAATGGACGGAATGGACTGAGTGGACTTTATGGACGGGGTCCACTGAGTCTACTCCGTCCACCAAGTCCACTTTGTCCACCTCTCGATCAAACGATACTTTTTCATGTCCCCACTTGAATTCTCACAGACCCTCGGCGTGGTGCCGTGGTCGAAGATCACTGAAATCATAGAAGCCGTTGCGCCCACCAATGGTGCGCCGGGCGAGCGAAAGACGCTCGTTCGAAGCTGCAACGGCGCCGGCAAGACGACAACACTTGCCGCGATCTGCAACTGGTATTTCTCCGAGCATCCAAACTCGATCGTGCTCACGACAGCATCGAGTTGGACGCAAGTGCGCCGCAACCTCTGGGGCGAAATCCGCCGACAGGCGCGGCAAGGGAAGCTCTATGGCGTGGCGGATGAAAAGCCGCGTGATAAGGGAGGCAAATATGTCAAGCGCGATCACGATGGCAATCCATTCAAGATCACCGAGACGTGCATCAAGCTGTCCGACAAGCACTTTATGCTCGGCATCGCGCCAGACGTGCCCGAGAACGCGCAAGGCTTCCACGCCGAGCATGTTCTGATCGCGATCGACGAAGCCACGGGCGTCTCGCGCGAGATCGTCGACGCGCTGATGGGCAACCTGACCGGCGTGGACGCGCAGATCGTGATGATCTGCAATCCGATGAACATGCAGTCGTTTCCTTACGAGGCGGAGCAGTCCGGCGATTGGAAGGTCATTACGATCTCGGCGTTCGAGCATCCGAATGTTATGGGTGACAATGAGGACATCAAAGGCGCGGTGACGCGAAAGTTCATCGAGGACCGGCTGAAGGCGTGGTCGTATGAAGTGGAGGCGCCAGAAATTACGAATGACGTGAGATCACCGATGATCTCACAATTACGAACGACGAATAAGGCTCGGGATTCAATTCCTAATTCGTCATTCGTCATTGATAATTGTCTCTATGTTTCCTGGCTGAAGAAGTGGTTTCGCAAGACTCCGCACATTGCGGCACGCATTCTGGGCGAGTGGGCCGATACCGAGTCGGAGGGGTTTATCTCAATGGAGTTGATACAGCGGGCTTCTATCGGACCCATCGGACAGATTGGTCCGATAGGAACTTCGATTAAGGCGATGGGCGTGGATGTCGCTCGCTCGGGTTCAGACTCAACCGTCTTCGCGTACTTCGATGGCAATCGGCAATTGCCATTCGAGACGTTCCAATATCAGGATACGATGGCGACTGCCAACAAGATCAAGCAACGCTACGACGAAGGCTGGAACGTGATCGCCGTTGATGACACCGGCATCGGCGGCGGCGTGACCGACCGATTGCGCGAACTGAAGGTGCCGGTCCATGCTGTGAACTTCGCGCAGAAGGCGCGGAAGATGTTCGGCTATTACAAAGAACTTGCGAATGCTCGGGCCGAGATGTTCTTTGTGCTCGAAGAAGAAATCCGCAACGGCACGATTCGGTTGCTGAACGACGCATCGCTTCACCGAGAGCTTGCCGCGATCCGGCTTGGCTTTTCAGAGAACTCTATCGCGTACCGCATGGAAGACAAAGAGCTGACGCGACATCGGTTGGGTCACTCGCCTGACAAGTCCGATGCTACTGCTCTGGCTCGGTATGCTTTGCGTTTGCAAGCTATCGATGGAGGGAAGGTGTGGTTCTTTTGAGCGGTCTTATAGATTCAATAGAATCTGTGTAGTCTATCGAATGCAACTCGGCGGCTTCGGGTAGTGCTGTGACAGCACCGAATCGATTTGCCGGTAGTGCGGCGAAAGCGTGTCCACGAAAATATCGAGATCATAGACGCCGTTCGTGAACAAAGCGACCGCGCGGTAGCTCTGTAGTTCCGGCTCCTGCATGAGCGTCGGATAGCCTTTGCCAATGAGTCCGTGGCCACCACGAAAGATGTAGCGGCACGAATCGTGGAGAAATGCGGGACGATTGTTCAGTGGCATTAGGATGATGTCGGGTCTGGCGCGAGCAATGATGCGATTGACCTCTTGCCACGTTTTCGCGTGTGCGATGGCGGTGGTGTTCAGTCCAACGGGGTCAAGGTGCTTCATGCCAGAGTAGTAGGGCATCACGCCCGCATCCGACCACATGAACGTAATCAACTCATGATCCGGAATCGAGTGAAACACCATGGCGAGATCGGTACAGCGATCGATATAGCTCTGTTCGGGCTTGCTCGGTTGCGGCTGCGCGATGGGCTGAATCCCCGGTCGCGAGAGCAGCCTCCGGCTGACACTATCGGCCAAAGTTGTAAGGTTAATCTCCCCACGAACCTGCCACGACCAGAAGACATGAAATGCAAGCAACACAGTGATACTTACCGGATGCCGGAATATCTTGTGCCATCGGCCCGAGGCAAGTACCGCGTAACCTGATGCTGCACCCACGATCAACATGACCTCGATCGAGTTCGTGAATCGGTCGTAGAAGTTCATCAGGAGTTGCGAGCCAAGGTAGAACGAACTGAGAAGTACCGTCCAGAGCACCATGATCTGTGATGCACGCGACTTCATCCGAATGCCGCCGCGAAGCTGGACGGCCAATCCAATCATGGCAAGTAGGACAAGATACGCGGTGCCACGATAGAACACGAAGAGCGGCCATGCACCCGCCAGACCCCTCGGCTGTGCGACTTTGACATAGAACGAATTCGGCAAGAGATTGCCGAAGTAGTAGAGCTTCCACGAAGCATAAAGCAAAAGTGGAAGAATGAAAAAGACGATTGCTGCAGTGAGTGCTGACTTATCAGTCCGATCTGACCTATCAGTCCGATTTGCGACTTTGAATTGCCAGTACTTTACGAGAAGAAGAATGCCACCCATCATTGCTCCCTCGGGTCGCGTGAGCGCTGCGAGTGTTGCGAAGATGAATGGCAGCTTCGGCTGATTCCACGTTGCGACGACAAGCAAAAGCCACATGGTAAAGAGGCTCGTCTCCATGCCGGAGTAAGCGTTGAACCAGGTGAAGGGATCGAGCAGGAAGAGTATAACTGCCAACCAACTTGCCAAGATGTACGGCCTGCTCATAGGACTTATCGGTCCGATCAGACCGATCTGACCGATGAGTCGCCGCATAGTAACCGCCGAGACAATGACAGCAATCACTCCAATTGCCTGAGTGGCGACAACCATATCTAACCCCATCGCGCTGAATGGCGCGAGCAAAAGCACGAGCAGGAAGTTCGTGTAACCTTCCGTGGGGGGGCCGCCGGGATTCCATACAATGCCACAGCCGTGCGCCAGATTCGCCGCGTAGCGGAAGGTTATGAACGTGTCATCGAACGGGATGTGCGTCCGCACGGGTAGCCACAATGCGGCGAGCGCAAGCGCGGCAAGCACAATCCCAATCGCATACAACCGATCTCGTTTTATAGTCACGACATTCTAACTCCTAATTCCTCATTCCTAATTCCTCATTTCCAAATGCGATGAATTTTACAATCGGAAAATACTCCCTCTCGGTCTCGCTCGGTGGTGCGGCCGATGCGATTCCAAAACCTCCGAAAGAAGCTCCAGTCCTCATCAGCATGGACCAGCCACGAGGCAGCTTCATCACCAATCCGTGGGATCATCCGCGGCAGAATATCCAGTTCATTCGTGAAACCGTCTCGGCTTGTATGCATGCCCGGAGCGAGGCGCTTTCGAAAGGGCGGTTTCATGCCTACCTGGCTGTGGGCGCCGGGGGCGGCGGCATCGTCGGCGATGCTCGCCACGCGCTCAAAGCCGATCATCCGCTTGAGCGATTGCTCCAGAACCCGAATCCGCTGTTCGATCTCTCCGATTTGCTCGAGCTATCGAGTCAGTGGTTGGACGCGACGGGCAACGCACTGTGGCTGAAAGTTCGCAACGGACATGGCGAAGTCACGGAGTTGTGGCCGGTCGCGGCGCTCTCGTTCATCATCGAGCGCGGTAGCGACCAACTGCCGGCGGCCTATCGCTTCCTGCCCGCGAATGTCACCATTCCGGCGAGCGACATCATCCACATTCGACGCGCCGATATTCGCAGCGCGCCATTTCTCGGTCATGCAGTGCTGAGCGATATACTCGATACAGCAAAGGCCGAGACGGCAGTGCGACTCTTCCAATCGCGCTTCTTCGATAACGATGCAACGCCGCGCGCGGTGCTGCGCTGGCCGGCTGGCTCTCTCATGACGCAAGACCAGATGGACCAGGTCCGCACTGCATGGGAAGCGAAATACGCCACGCCGCTGAATGCCGGACGCATCGGCATTTTGCCGGATGGCGGCGAAGTGCAACTGCTTGCACCCGGCACGAAAGAGCTCGACTTCTCCAAATCGAAGAAGGAACTGCGAGATTCCATACGCGAGGCATTTAAAGTGCCGCAGATTGTGCTCGGCGATGTCGAAGGCGTGAATTTGGCAAATGCCGAGACGAGCTACATGGTCTTCATGCGCGATGTCGTGGATTACTCGCTCGCGAAACATGCTCGGGCCTTTACGCGGTGCTTAGCCAGCGAGTTCTCGGATGCGCAGGCTGGAAGCACTGCGCCACGCGTGGGCCTCGCCTCGGCGAGCTTCCAGCCTGGCCAAATTGTCATCGAGCACGAATCACTTGTGCCGGAAACCGAAGAGCGCTTCATGACGCGAGTCTCGGAGCTAAAGCAAGCGATGACCGTCGATGAGCAGCGCGCACTTGTGAATCTGCCACCTCTCCAGAATGGCAAGGGCAAAGTATTCCTGCTTGGGAGCGCGGTCGTCGGTGAGAATTGGAAGCCCATCCTCTGATACAAATCGGTCCGATCGGACTGATCCGACCGACAGTACTTATTAATAACCTACACCCTATGAACCTAGAAACAACACTCTACAAAACCCTAAACAATAGTAGCGGCGGGGTTTCCCCGCCCGAAGCGCCAGGAACATCAGCAGGCGCGGAAACTGCGCCACTAAAGCGAAAGCGTTGGCTCAAAATGGCGACCGGCGATGTCGATCGCGCTGGAGACATTCTTGTCCTTGCCGGACTCGACGCCAGCAACTTCCTGAAGAACCCGCAATTTCTCTGGCAGCACGGCGCAAGCGGCGCGCTGGTAAATACGATTGGGCGCGTGCTTGAACTCAAGACCACCCCCCAGCCCCCTCCTTCTTTAGGAGGGGGAGCACTCTTCGCTCTTGTTGAATATGCAAGTGCCGATACATCACCGCTTGCCGAGCAAGTCTTCCAGATGGATACGCTCGGACTGCTTCCGGCGAACTCCATCGGCTTTCGTCCCATCGAGTGGGAGGCGAATGAGTTCGGCGGCCACACTTTCACCAAGTGGGAGCTGATCGAATGCTCCAAAGTCGAGCTGCCGATGAACCCAGAGGCTGTCGATAGCAGCAAGTCCTATTCGATTGAAGAGGCTGTCGATTGGCTAACAGCCTAATCCTTCACACACGTCATTCTGAGCGATAGCGAAGGCCAGCGACCACGCTCGGCATCGCTTTCGGTTGAGCACTCGGCTTCCCTCATGCGATCCTTCGTTCCGCTTCGCTCCACTCAGGATGACGACGCTTTGAAATCCCTTACTATCCACTCTCAACTATCATCTATCAACTACTCTATGACCATTAACGAACCAGACAACACCCTTACCGCCACGCGCGAAGAACTGACAACCCTCATCGACAAAACACTCAATCGCAAGATCAAAGCATTGCCGGATCGCAGCGCAATCGCTGCACTCGGTAAGAGTCCCAAGTCTTCAACTCAGGGTACTCAGTTGGAAATGTTTCCAGCTCACGACTCAAGACTCAAATCTCTGCATCCCGATCGCGATGCGATTCTGAAGACCTTCCGATTCTTCAACGCTGTCTCACAAAACGATCATGCAACACTTCGCGCGATACAGCAATCGTACGAGCCGGAATACGTCCGCTCGCTTGCGCCGCAGGCCGAAGGGACGAGTTCCGCCGGTGGGTATCTTGTGCCGCCCGAGTTCTACGCGGACGTGCTCTTCATGCTCAACGAATTCGGATTTGCGCGTAAATACTGCGGGCAGATCCAGATGCGCTCGAATGTGCTCAACGTTTCAACGCTGACCGGCAAACCTTCGGTCGCGTGGACAGCGGAGAACGGCGTCATCCCCGCCAGCAAAGCGGTCTTCGGGCGGCTCACGCTCACCGCGCAAAAGCTCGCCGCGATCTATCCGATCTCGAACGAACTGCTCACGGACGCGAACGTCGATGTCTATAAGGCGATCCTGCAAATCTTCGTCGAAGTCTTCGGACAAGAAGAAGATACGCAGTGCTTCCGTGGCACGGGCTCCCCGTTCACGGGCATGCTCGGCACCTCGGGCGTGCTCACTACGTATCTCGGCGGCTCGTCCACTTCGGGCAAGACGAAGTATACCGACATCACGCTCGACGACCTGATCAATCTCGCAAACTCGATCGGTCCCGCGCAGCAACGCGGTGCATCGCTCTTCATCGAGCAGAACACTCTGACCGATCTGCTGAAGAAGAAAGATTCGCAGAGCCGGTACCTGTGGGACATCGCGCAGAGCCAAGACCCGCAGATCAAAGGCACCAACGGACTTGCCGGTGGCGGACTTACATTCCGCGGCTTCCCGGTCGTCGTGCTGCCGAATGGTATCGCCATCAATGGCTACGACACGGGCAGCCATCCTTCGACGCCGTTCGCGGTCTTCGGAAACTTCAAGACCGCCGGCGCATGGATGGGCACGCATGGCGGCATGGAAATGCGCATCTCGTTCGATGCCACGGCCGATGGCGTCAACGCATTCACCAACGATCTCCAGATGCTTCGCATGACCGAGCGCATTGCGTTCGGCGTCGGGCAGCCGGGGTATCTCGCGGTGCTTACGACGAGCGCCTCTTAAATCGCTCGATGGACGAAATGGACACTATGGACTTTATGGACGGTCCATAGTGTCCATCAAGTCCATCTTGTCCATCAACTTTTCTAACCAACCATGCCAACCTACACCAGCCCCGTGACGCTGATCGAGTTTCAGGAATACATCAAGGATTCCTCGACCGACGCGTTGCTGCTGCTCTTTTATCAATCGCTGCTCGAGACGGCGGCAGAATATGTTTACAACTGGCTCGACCGCGATTACACTCCGAGTGCGGTCAAGACCGACACCTTCTTCGGCGACGATACATCCTGCTATGCGCCGCGCAATCGCGTCGGCACACTCATCTCCTGGAGCGCAACAGACTCCTCCGGCAACACGACAAGCCTCGGCACCTCAGATCTGCTGCTTCGTGCGAATGGCTATCTGATTCAGATTTCGAGCACGAGCACGAAGTCGTTTCAGTCAGGATTCGAGCACAAGATCACATACAATCAACCGACCTCGCTCCTGTGTCCCGAGACGATCAAGCACGTCATCACGGAGATTGCGGCGCTCCTATTCCAATCGAGCAATCAAGGCCAGGGGACGCTTGGCCTGATGAGCGCGAGCGAGCGCGAAGGCGCGCTGGGATTCTCCGGCGGCTTTGCCGAACGCGAGCGATTCCTCGATCTCACCGAGCGGCATAAGGAGATGATGAGGCCTTATAAACGGTATCCAGTTTAGCCCGCTCCAGTGAGGGCACTCTCTCCTATGGCGTCATTCTGAGCGAAGCGAAGAATCGGTTTCACGAAGTCCACTGGCTTACATCATGCGATCCTTCACTCCAGCTCATGATCGGTCATGAGCGTTCGCTCCGTTCAGGATGACGTTATCCGAGAATCACCCTCAATCCTAATTATGAAATATGACAAGAGAATTACTATTTACATCCAGCTTCGAGCCACAGTTTGCCTCCCACATGGGATGGTCGGCGGATGGCCTCGAAGGCTCGCGCCCACTCGCGCTGAGCGACTTGCCTGGATTCGAAATCCTGCTTGGCGAGACGACCTTCACGTCGTATGACTCGCTCGGGTATCCCATCACTGGCAAGCAAGCGTTCGCCCTGAGTGTGCTGTGGTCGCATCCACAGCTCGCACTCGCGAACCGTCTCGCTTCGCGCAGCGATTATATCGGCCAAATCGAATCCTTCTTCGCCGGCCTCTACACGCCGCCCACGCCCGACCCCAGCGATTCCGACCGCATCGACGCAATCGCGCTCGTCAAGATCGACCCACCCCTCCTCCGCAAGACCGGCACGCGATCGGTCGTTGCAGTGCGGGGGGAATATACCTTCACCATTTTATAGAACCTGGATTACACGGATTAGAACGGATTACGCAGATTGATTTACTGGATTAGTAGCAGGCATCCTTGAATAGGACGGTGCGCCCGAAGTCACTTATTGTATTGCCAAATAGCAATCCTAAAATCAATCTGCGTAATCCGTTCTAATCCGCGTAATCGTGGTTCTTCTTGATATGTCAACAATCTACCTCCGTTACCGCAACTCTCCCACTGATTCATGGAGTTGCGTTCCATCCGTGGCAAGTGCATTTCCAAGTTTTGCGGCGGGAGCAATTCCAACCAGTTCCATCAAGCTCGAAACCGCTCCGCAAGCCGTGACACCCTGCGGATGTCCCGCCGGTTCGAGCGACGATAGCTATCTCATTCTGCGTGCCTGCTGTGCGCCGATCCCGCTCTCGCTGGAAAGTACGCTGATGATATTCCTGATGCGATACAAAACCGCGACCTACCACGAAGCGAAGTTTGCACGCTATGGTCAAGGCGGCTACGTCGCAGCAACACTCTCGCTCATCGAAGCGAAAGAGCAGGATGGGATGCTGCATCTCTCCTTCCGGTTGGCCGCTGCGATTGCCGATGCGCTGACAAATACCTAAGCCATGAGACAGAGTGGACTTAGTGGACCGAGTGGACTGTCCACTATTGTCCACTCGGTCCATTGATATCCACTCAATCCTGAAGACCAATGTTTATTCTCATATTACTTCATCTCAATCTTTCTACTCCCGCGCTCGTCGAACGCTCCATTGCAGCGATCGCCGAGCAGGACTCTCTTCTGGCCATGCAGCCGCTGCTCGTTCCGTATCGCTCGGAAATTACGATCGCTGCTATTCGGCATCATCTTCCGCCGGCACTGATCGCCGGCGTCATTCAAGAAGAATCGCGCTTTGCATTATGGGCAACGCGGCACGAGCCGCGCTACCAACGAAACCGCCGCGTTCGCAATGCGGCGCTCAGCTGGATTCATTCACATGCGGGTGGACCGAACTCCGCAACCGAACTCGATGACCGGGCACGCTCCTATGGCCTCATGCAAGTCATGGGCGAGACGGCACGCGAGCAAGGATTTGCAGCGCCCTATCTCGCCGAACTCTATCTGCCGGAGAATGCGATCGAACACGGCGCGCGATTACTCGCGAAGCTGCTTGCGCGCTACCCACACGATACACTCGCGGCCATCAGCGCATACAATCAGGGCACCGCTCGCAAGCGGCGCGGCGTCTATCTCAATGCGCGGTATGTCTATCGTGTGTGTCTTGCCTGGCGCGCGTATGCCGCGATCTTCGCGAAGGAGACGCCATGATCTCTCTCAAGTGGCAATGGGCTCTCCTTGGACCGGCTGCAGCATTTGTCCTTGGATTGCTCTGCGGACCCTGCAATCCCAATCGGACTGATCTGTCCGAGCGGACCTATGAGTCTGAGCGCATCCGCGACAGACTCGACACAGCCCGGAGCACTGTGAATGTGCCAATTGCGAGCATGCGCGTTCAAGCCCCTGCTAATCGCGTTCGCTCGTTCACGATCCATGACACGCTGTTCGCCGAGCGATGCCTGGACACATTGCTTTCGACGGACTCGACGGCCACAGCCCCCGACACACTATCGGTCTGTTCCGCGCGCAATGTGTTCTCGGTTTGCGTGGGACTCAGCCCACGGCGAAAAGAAGTCGCGGTGCCCTATATCGCGCGGGATACGTTTTACTCGCGCGAGGATACCGTGCGGATGACTTCAAGCGAAAAGCGAAGTTGGTTCGATGAGGTGCTCACCATCCTGGTCTCGGTTGCGGCGGGCATTGTAATCGGGAAGCTGTGAAGCAGAGTTGCCGCACAATAAAAAAGCCCCCTCTCATGAGGGGGCCACTTGGAAGGATTCTCTTGTCTTCGGACGCTTACCTTCCGACGATCATCTCGCGCGTCAGGCGAACGTCACCACTTGTTAACGTATAGAAGTAGGTCCCGGATGGCAACGTGCTCGCGTCCAGAGAGACGACGTTATCGCCGTTCTGCAGCGTTCCGTTATAGACCGACCGCACGACCGTGCCGGCGAGGTTCGTCAGAACCATCGTCACATGCGAGGCTCGCGGCAATGTCACGATGACATCCGCCTTGCCGTTCGTTGGATTCGGATAGGTTGCGCCAAGCGTGAAGCCATCTTTCTCCGTCTGTTGTGCAACACCCTGGAACAGCAAGCCATCGGCCGTCAGTGTGTATGGAAGACCGTTCAGCGGCTTCGGGCTCGATGCGCCAAAGTCCAGCGTCGCCGAAGCTGCGCCCAGAGCCTTCGGGCAGAACGCGATCTTCATCGTGCCCGATTGGCCGCCCGGAATCGTCGAAGGGGTTGGACCGCTGACGATCGAGAAGTCAGCCCCATCCGTGCCACCGATTGTTCCAGCGCCCGGCGTCCAGTCCATGTTGCCCGTGTTGTCCAGCGTGATCGTA
>JADGPZ010000096.1 GCA_017882165.1 Candidatus Kapaibacterium sp. | reverse complement strand
CACGTGGTCTTCACCCTCCCCGCGCCCCTCGCCGCCATCGCCTTCTACAACCAGGAGATCGTCTACGACATGCTCTTCCGCACCGTCGCGAGATTTGTCGGTGGCGAGGGGAGCTGGACGCGCGGGGCGGAAGTGATGAAACGGTATCTCGCTTCGATCGAGATTGACACGACACGAGTAGCCATTTACGACGGTTCCGGTCTCTCTCGGATGGACCTTGTCACGGCAGGCGACGAGGTAACCCTGCTTCGCGCCATGTACGAGAATCCGAACACATGGCAACCGTTCTACAACTCGTTGCCAATCGTGGGTGTCGATGGGACGCTCAAAAACCATCTCAAAGGCACGCTCGCCGAGGGCACCGTGCGGGCCAAGACTGGTTCGATGACTGGCGTCCGTTCGATCTCCGGTTATCTCACGACACGAGAAGGGGAGATGCTGGCATTTTCGATCCTTGTGAATAATTACACGGCAGCCGACAGCGACGCCGGCAAATTAGAGGACGCGGCGCTGCTCCGGTTAGTGAACTTTTCACGCGCGGAAAGCCATTAAACGCACTCTCTGAGACCCACCACAAACCCTGTTGGATAGCCTAACTGCATGAAGCTTATTATCCGCGCCGCCATCGCTTTGGCGTGCCTTTGCTCAATTCCGGTTGCATCGCAAGCCCAGCTTCCGCCGTGGACGCGATTCAAACTCGATAACGGGTTGGAGGTACTCGTTGTCGAGAATCACCTGACCCCAATCGTTACGATCGAGGTGACTGTCAAAAACGGCTCATTCACGGAGCCGCCTGAATATAACGGCCTCTCGCATCTGTATGAGCACATGTTCTTTACCTCGAACGCGCGCGATACGACGGAGGACGACTTCCTGGGCCGCGTGGATGATCTCGGGATCGTATACAACGGTGTGACGCACGAGGAGTTGGTCGAGTACTACTTTACACTGCCGAAGCAAAATCTCGAGCCGGGTCTGGACTTCATGGCGACGGCAATTACATCTCCGCTTTTTAAAGAGGACGAGCTTCACAAGCAAAAAGAGATCGTGCTTGGCGAGTTCGACCGTAACGAGGCGCTGCCTCTCTTCGAGTTTGGCCGCAAAGTGGATACCGCGCTTTGGGGTAGCTTCCTTTCCCGAAAAGAGCCGCTCGGCAACAGGCCGACGATCAAATCTGCAACGCGGGAGAAGATGCTGACGATCAAGAGCCGGTATTACATTCCGAACAACTCGCTGCTGATCATATCGGGTGATGTCAATACCGAGCAGATCCGAAAGCTGGTGCCGCGCTATTTCGACCGCTGGCAGCGCGGGGCTGATCCATTTATCGCGAACCCGCCAGTTCGGGCACCCGCCCTGCAACAGCCAGCCCTGGTGTTGGACACAATCGCCGAACCGCGTGCCATCGTCTTCTTGCGCTGGCATGGACCTTCAATAGGACTCGACGACAAAGGCACTTATGTGGCGGATGTGTTCAGCGAGATCATCCGTCAGCCAGAGCATCCCTTCTCGAAATCGCTCCAGGAGAGCGGACTTGCTCAGGGCGTCAACTTCTGGTATTTCACCCAGAGGTACATCGGGCCCATCCAGCCAAACATCGTGACGACGCCAGAGCACCTCGAAGAAACCATGAAAGTCTTCTGGCGGGAGCTTCAGAAATTCGACGATCCAAATTATTTCACAGACGAAGAGCTTGAGACTGCTAAAAATGTGCTGCGCACCCAGACGCTGATGCGGAGCGAGGCGCTGAGTGAGTTCACGCACGATCTCGCGTTCTGGTGGGCATCCGCTGGACTCGATTACTACGGGCATTATCTTGACGATCTCAGCAAAGTGACACGGCAGGACATCGCCGATTATATTCACCGGTATCTCAAGAACCAGCCCTATGTATTGGGACTTTCCATGGACAAGGCCGGCTTCGTTAAGGTCGCGCCGACGCTCGGAAAAATCGGAAACCCAGCCATGGAGGTGCGGCCATGAAAATTACGAATTACGAATTACGAATTACGAATCAGGAATTCCATTTGCTGGATTTCACTCGTCATTGTTGGTTTCTACTGGCGATCCTTGCCCTCGCATCGTGTGGCACGTCGCACTCCTCATCCTCTTCGCTCGCGAATAGCGCGAATATCGTCCAGGATGTTGAGGAATTCGATGTCGATGGTATCCACATCCTGATGCGTCAGGCGGCCACGGTACCGGTCGTAAGTGCGATCCTCTTCGTGCGCGGTGGGGCTGCTCTCACGCCGCCGAATGAGCCGATCACGACAGAAAACACCGCGATGGCCATCGCTGCCGCAAGCGGTAGCCAACGGACGCCAAAAGCCTCCTTCCGCCGCAAGATGGTCCGCATGGGTTCGGGCATCGGTGGAGGAGCTACCAACGATTATTCATTTCTCAGCATGTCCTGCACGCGCGAAAATTTCGATACGTCGTGGGCATACTTCACGGATGTGGCAACACGTCCGGCGTTCGACGCAACCGAGTTTGCGAACTACCAGCAAGCTCAGATGATTGGGTTGAAATCCGTATCGAGCGCACCGGATGCCTTCATTGACCACGAAGCTGATTCGATTTACTTCGCAGGACATCCGTATGGCCGTGTTCCGACAGGGGAGGATGTCAGCCGCGTGACGTTGCCAATGATCCAGCAGCATTTCAAGTCGATCATGGTGAAGTCGCGTCTACTGCTTTCGGTCGTCGGCAATATTTCACGCGAAGAGTTGACACAGAAGGTCCATGCCACGCTCGGCAACTTGCCTGAAGGTAGCTACACTTCGCAGCCGCTTGCTGCGCCCGCTCGCGCCGCGACGCCCGGTGCGTTCCTGTTCTCCTTCGACCGCAAGCTGCCGACCAATTATGTTCTGGCATATTTTAGCATTCCGACGGAGGGCGATTCAGATTACTATCCTTATTTGAGGCTTCGCAACTTCTTTGGGGGCTTCGTCTTCAACCACATTCGTGTTCAGCACAATCTGGCCTATGCTCCCAATGTTGACGACCGGCAGCAGCGCAGCTCGATCGGCATGATCGAATTACAGACGCCTTACGTGGATAGTGCGGTGAAGATCATTTACGGGGACGTTGACTTTTTTCAGAATAATCTCATTCGCGAATCCGCGATTCGCGAAGGCGTGGCCGGATGGGCCACACGGAATTACCTGAAGGCGGAGACAACTGCCTCACAAGCAGTGTTACTCGGACAGGCGAAGCTGCTGACCGGCGACTGGCACGATGCGTTCTTCTCGTACGAGAAGCTTTCGCATGTTACGCCCGAGCAGCTCGCCCACGTCGCCCAAAAGTACCTCCGCAATTTCAACTGGTTCATCGTCGGCGATACGACCGGGATTGACCGCGCCCGGCTCGAGTCGCGGTAGGCTTGCGCGTGGGCGCGAAGCTTGGACGCGAAGCCTTGGCGCTATGCCTTCTTCAGGGCAATCTCTTTCCCCTTCGCTGCCGACTGGTAGATGGCCTCGACGACGGTCATGCGTCGGGCGGCTTCCTCGGCGGTCGAGACGAGTGGGACGATGCCCTTCACCGAATTAATGAAGTGGCGCAGTTCATTCTCGTATGATTTCTTGTAGAGACCGACCGGCGTTTGCGCTTTGGCCGGCGTGAGATTGATAAGGTTGCCGTGGACGCGCTTCATTACTTTGAGCGGATTGATGAAGGCCGCGCCATCATCGCCGAAGACGTTGCAATAAAAGAAGTCGCCTTCGCGCTGGAACGTCCAACTCACTTCGGTCGTGAAAGTAATGCCGCCTTCGAGCCGCACGAAGACCGCCGCGGAGTCCTCGACGCTCTTGGTAAACTGCTTATAGGTTTCGGCGCTCACGGTCAGGACATTGGGATAGTTCATGACCCAGAGGGCCATGTCGAGCATGACGATTCCGAGATCGAGGATGACACCGCCGCCAGACTTCACCTGTGATTGCTGCCACGCCTGCACGCCGGACTGCTGCTTGAGCCATCCGCTTTTAATGTAGTAAATCTTGCCGATCTCGTTCTTCTCGATGAAGGTCTTGAGCATGATGACATCGGGCCGGAAGCGCGAGTTCATGCCGATCATTACCTTACGGTCGTATTTGCGCGCGGACTCGACAATCTCGCGAGCTTCTTTCGCAGTGCGAGCAATTGGCTTCTCGATCAGGACATCCTTGCCAGCTTGAATGGCCTCGATGGCGAGCGGACGATGCGTATCGGTCGGAGTGCAGATGTCAATGGCGTGGATTTCGTCGGCGAGAGGGGAGGAGAGCAGGTCGCTCAGGCTCGTGAACGAAGCTGGGACGCCGAAGCGCTCAGCAATCGCTTTGGCCTTGCGGCGATCGGGATCGATGACCGCGACGATTTCGACATCGGTCATCTTTTGCAGGATCGGCAGATGCACGACCTGTGCCACGTTGCCGCATCCGACGAGAGCCAGCTTGACTTTTTCCATCAGTGGATAAGGTAAAGGGTTTAGAGCATAGGGTGGACGGTATCGATCGATACCATACCCTGCACCCTAAACCCTATATGTCGGGGCGAGAGGATTTGAACCTCCGACCCCCTGGTCCCGAACCAGGTGCTCTACCAGGCTGAGCCACGCCCCGAAAAAAAACTGAGTGCTTAGTCCTGAGTGCTAAGTAATCGGGAATCAGGTTAAGCGCGCCGTATAACTTTGGATGGTGATGCTTAGTTCGGCGGAACTCCCATTTGTCCTGCTGGTCTCATCGGCCCCATCGAATTTTCCTAATCGGCTGAAAAAAAAGCGCTTCGGCGTCATCAAGTGTGGTGAGAGAACTTGGTCCTCCCTTTAGTGAAACACTAGAGACCTCCGAAGCGCCCCTCTCGTTCAATATGCCCCAATGGTCAGTTGGGGCAACTCGTGGGAGCTTCTCGCCACCGGCAACCCGTAGGACGGCAATCCGACGGAGCTGGCGGCTTGAGCTCAAATTCTGTTTTCAATACCGCAAATGCACCAGTATGGTTCACTCGCTAAGCAGATACTCTAACAGCCTCGAATTTCGACTTGGTTTCGTCTATTTGTGACTTTCAACCATATTCACTCCGCTAAAATAATCAATTTTGGGTCGAAATGCAAGCCCGGAGGCATCTTTTTTTGGAAAATTTTTGGCGCTGGACTTATCTACCTTACGACGACGTACAAATATAATACAAAATACCGCCGAGTGTCTCAAAATCGGAATTGTCCAGCATGAATCCGCCTCGTTCATCCTGCCAGATCGGCGGCGGCATCGCCGTCCAGATGGAGGGTGACACATGGATGGCCCTGCAACAGCGATGCGGGTACATCGCTTGTCCGAAGCCCTAAAACGGCGCGGGCAATGATGCTCGACTTTTTCTCGCCGAGTGCCGCAAGGATGATCTCACGTGCGACCAAGATCGTCCCAATGCCCATCGTGATTGCTTCGCGTGGGACGTTCGCTTCGCCGCCAAACTCGCCGGCAGCATCCTGCCGCGTGATCGGATTAATCACGACAAGCCGCGTGCGCGATGTCTCGGCGGATCCCGGTTCGTTGAAGCCGATATGCCCATCGCGGCCAATGCCAAGGAGCTGAAAGTCGATGCCGCCAGCTTCAACGATCGCCCGCTCGTAGGCCTCGCAGTGTGCGGCGACTTCATCGCGTGGCACGTCACCACGAGGAATGTGGATGTTCTTCGGGTCAATGTTGACCTGCTGAAACAACTGCTCGCGCATAAAGTGATGGTAACTCTGCGGCGCGTCCGGCGCGATGGGATAGTACTCGTCGAGATTGAACGTTCGGACGCGAGAGAGATCGAGTCCGGCTTTATGCAGTGCAATCAGTTCGTGGTACGTGCCGATGGGTGTCGCGCCGGTCGGCAGACCGAGCACGGCGTCCGGCTTCGCGCGAACGACTTCGGCGATGCGGGCCGCGACAACCTGAGCCAGTGCCATCGAGTCGGCGTGTATGACAACGGGAATCCTGAAGGGGTTGTTAGTCATGTTACAATGCAGAACACGTTCGAGGTGTAAGTTGGTCACCGAAGCGCGATCCACAATCCGCAACTCTTCATTCCCATCAGTGTTCACTTTGAAGAGACTCAACATGAAAACAATCAGTTTCTTGTCCCTTGTGGCTTGCACGATTGGCGGATGCAGGATCGATATTGGGGATTGCAGGCTTCCTCCTCCAAGCTACACCTGTCGCTTTTCAGCGGACAAGGTCAGCAACGCTCGGAATATTCCAATCTCGGACGAGGGTCTCGATTCGGCCCGGAGCTACACCTACTTCACAAATGCGGTCAGGATGGACTCGCTCTTGCCGACGCTTTGCGAGGCTGGCATCCGGGTTGACACCGCTTATTTTGTGACTGTATATCTCTGTAAGGACACGCGTGGTCCGCGGCCGGTCGTGGTTCTGGCGGTGGCCGATGGCTCCATGCTGAACCGTGGATTCACGGCAGGCGCGACGGGTCGGTTGGCGTGCGCGTCGCAGCTTGTTCTTTACACACCGGCAAAATAGACGCATCGGCCGCCGTCAGGAGCAAAGTCCACACGCGGTTTGTTTGGCGGACCGTGCGTCAAATAATTGCTTTAGTTTTGCTACTCGGTTTCAGCCACGTCTGTTACGCAACCGGCGGCAGCGACACGACCCGCATTGATTCCGCATCGGTTGCTACAGGTTACGCGTCGATTCCATCTTCACAGTCCGGTATGGACCGCCGTGCATTTCCGGGTTTTTGGGACATCTTCACGAATCTGCCCGGGGACTGGCGGGATTATTCGGTGCAGAACGTCAAGCTGCAGTATTGGCCACAAATCAGCCTGATTGCGGTCTCGACGGCGGCGATGATCGTCTATGACAACGAGTTGTGGGTGCCGTTCAAGAAGGAATACGAGCGGAACAGCACGTTCCAGACGGCGTCCGATCTCTTTGTCGATATTGGCGATGGCAAGTTTCAGTTCGGCATTGCAGGAGTTTTTGCGGGATACGGATTGGTGGCGGGGGATAAGCGCGCGCTCAGAACGGCCGAGCAGGTTTCGGAGGTTATCCTTGCTGCCGGCGGCGTGGTGCAAGTGCTCAAGCACCTGACTGGCCGCGAAAGCCCCGTCGTAACGACGACTCCGACTGGCCGGTGGCAATTCTTCCCGAACCAGATCACCTACGCCTACAATGTGCCGCATTACGACGCATTCCCATCCGGCCATTTGACAACAGCGCTTGCGACGCTGACCGTGATCGCGAACAACTATCCGGAGCAGACATGGATCAAGCCAGTTGGCTATCTTGCGTGTGTCGGACTCAGCGTTGGTCTCGTCGCGCAGAGCATCCACTGGTGGAGCGACTACCCGCTGGCCATTGCACTCGGCATCGGCTTCGGCAATCTTCTCTCGCCGGATCCGAGCAAGGATGTTTCCGTCATTGACAACGCGAAAAAGAAGGACATGGGTGAGAGCGCCATCAGTAAGTTGTTAGATCAGACGACGCTTATGCCAACGTACCAAGCGGGCGGTCCGGGCCTCGCGATGTGTGTGCGATTTTGACATGTGTCATCCCCGCTTTCGCGGTAATGATGTCTCGTGCATCACTTCACAAAACTTTTTGCCTTCCTTTTACGTAAAGGAACCCGAAATTTGGTCCACCGTAGCACTCAGCACTTTAGCACTTAGCACTCAGCACTGACTATGAATCCTGTTCTGAACAACTTCGAGCGTTTTGAAAACCGTCACATTGGTCCCGATCAGCATGATCTTGAACGCATGCTCCAGACGGTCGGCGCGAAATCGCTCGATGAGCTTATCGACCAAACGGTCCCACGCTCGATTCGGCTGACCAAACCGATGGCGATGAAGCCGGCGATGACGGAATCGGAATTCCTCGCCCATGCAGCAGGTCTTGCGGCCAAGAATCAGGTCTTCAAGTCGTACATAGGCATGGGCTATTACGACACGGTGACGCCGCCGGTCATTTTGCGGAATGTGCTGGAGAATCCTGGCTGGTACACGCAATACACTCCGTACCAGGCGGAGATTGCGCAAGGCCGATTGGAATCGCTGCTGAATTTTCAGACGATGATTGTCGATCTGACTGGCCTCGAAATCGCGAATGCCTCGCTGTTGGACGAAGCCACCGCCGTCGCGGAAGCCATGCACCTCATGCACGCCGTCCATAAGAAGGGTGTAAGCGATGCCATGACGATCTTCGCCGATCAAAATATTTACCCCCAATCGCTCGATGTGCTGCGCACTCGGGCCGGCGTGCTTGGTATCGAAGTGTTGGTCGGCGATTACAAGACGCTCGCGTGGCATGAGGGCATTTTTGGCGCGGTCGTGCAGTATCCGGCGGGCGATGGGGAAGTGCGTGATTACCGCGCATTTTGCGACGCGGCGCATGAACATGGCGCCCTGGTCACGGTGGCGTGCGATCTGCTGAGCTTGTGCTTGCTCACGCCTCCGGGCGAGTTCGGCGCAGATGTAGCCGTCGGTTCTTCGCAGCGCTTTGGCGTGCCGATGGGCTACGGCGGTCCGCACGCGGCGTTCTTTGCGACGCGCGATGAATTTAAGCGCTCCATGCCGGGCCGCATCATTGGACTTTCGATCGACGTGCATGGCAATCCGGCCTACCGCATGGCGCTGCAAACGCGCGAGCAGCATATCCGCCGCGACAAAGCTACGAGCAACATCTGCACCGCGCAAGCCCTGCTTGCCAATATCTCCGCGATGTACGCGGTCTATCATGGCCCTAAGGGTCTGCGTGCAATCGCCGAGCGCGTTCATGCGATGACGGCGTTGCTTGCGAAGGGACTCTCCGAAATCGGGTTTGCTCAGCAGAACGCGCAATTTTTCGACACGCTTCTCATCGAGATTCCCAGCGAGGCGACGCTCGCCGCGATTCGACGCGAGTCGGTGGCGGCCGGAATGAACTTCCGCGTTGAGAAGGGGAGTGCCATTGGCATTTCGTTGGATGAGACGACCACCGTTGAGGATGTCAGTAAGATTATTGGTGTCTTCCAGCGCTCTGCCGCGAAGAATGGAAAAGCGCTGAATGTATCGGCACTCTCCGAGAAGCTTGACGCGAGTTATCCCGAGTCATTTGCACGGACATCGAGCTACCTCACGCACCCCACATTTAACAAGCATCATTCCGAGACGGAGATGCTGCGCTATCTGAAGCAGCTGGAGAACAAAGATTTCTCCCTCACGCACGGGATGACCCCGCTCGGAAGCTGCACGATGAAGCTGAATGCAACCTCGGAGATGATCCCAGTCACGATGCCGGGATTTGGCGGGCTGCATCCCTTCGCGCCGCGCGATCAGGCTGAGGGTTATACTGCAGTGTTCAACGAGCTTGAACACATGCTGAGTGAGATTACCGGATTTCCGGGGATTTCGCTTCAGCCGAACGCCGGTGCGCAAGGCGAGTACACGGGTCTACTCGTCATCCGCGAGTATCACAAGAGTCGCGGCGAGTCGCACCGCGATGTCGTCGTCATTCCAGCTTCCGCGCACGGGACGAATCCCGCGAGTGCGGTTATGGCGGGGATGCGAGTGGTCGTCGTCAAGACGGATGCAAAGGGTAACATCGATGTCGATGATCTTCGCACCAAGGTGAACGAGCACCGCGCGAACCTTGCGGCGCTCATGGTCACCTATCCCTCGACACATGGTGTCTTCGAGGAGGCGATCAAGGAGATTTGCGAGATCATCCATGCGGCTGGTGGGCAGGTCTATATGGACGGGGCCAACATGAACGCGCAAGTTGGACTCACAAGCCCCGGTGCGATTGGCGCGGATGTGTGCCATCTCAATCTCCACAAGACTTTTTGCATTCCGCACGGCGGCGGCGGGCCGGGCGTGGGACCCATCGGCGTTGCGAAACATCTTACCGCATTCCTGCCGGGGCATTCGGTTATCCCGACCGGCGGCAAGCACGCCATCGGGGCAGTTGCCGCGGCACCATGGGGCAGCGCGAGCATTCTGCTGATCTCTTACGCCTACATCACAATGATGGGGGCGGAGGGTTTGACGAACGCGACGAAATATGCGATCTTGAATGCTAACTACATTCAGTCGCGGCTCCAGGCGAAATTTCCGGTGCTCTACACCGGCAGCAAGGGCCGCGTGGCGCACGAGATGATCCTCGACATGCGCGGATTCAAGGCGATTGGTGTTGAGGTTGAAGATATTGCCAAGCGACTGATGGACTATGGCTTCCACGCGCCGACGCTCTCGTTTCCCGTTCCGGGCACACTCATGGTCGAGCCAACCGAGAGCGAGCCGCTTGAAGAGTTAGACCGCTTCTGCGAGGCGATGCTCTTGATCCACAACGAGATGGAAGAAGTTGCCACCGGTGCCGCCGACAAGACAGACAACGTCCTCAAGAACGCCCCGCACACAGCCGAAGCGGTGATTAGCGATAGCTGGCAGCATCCGTATTCTCGCGAGAAGGCCGCCTATCCGGTCAAAGGCCTGCGCGCAGTCAAGTTTTGGCCCGCCGTCGGTCGCGTCAACAATGCGTATGGTGATCGCACGCTGATTTGTACATGTCCTCCGATCGAGGAGTACGATCAATCTGCGTCACTTGAGACGCAGACTGCATTAGCTTAGTAACGTTTTGGGACTCGATCATCCGGCGGCGATACCAACAGTGGTTGAGCGATATTTCCTGCTCGGGAAATGTTCCGAAACCACTATGAGAAAACTCCGTCTTTCAATCGTTATCACTGTTAACCCTCTGATCTACCGAATACTTCTCTTGGCAGGTGCCGTGAGCCTATGCCTCTGGCCGGCCGTCACGCCGGCACAGCAGCGTTCGGAGACGGCGCGCGCGATTCTGGCGGGCGATCTGCCTCTTACAGTCGGGGTATTGCACCAATATCCACTTCCGTCATCGACCGAAGTGAGTCCGCTGACCGAAATCGGTATCCGCGCGATTGGGACGTTTAGCGGAGATGCTCTGAGTTCGCTCAGAATTTCCGTGATCGGATTTCATTCCGGCTCTCATGCGGTCACCCCGCGTCGAACCCGCGATGGAAGTATGATCATCCTTCATCCCGCCGAACCGTTTGATTATCACGAAACGGTCAGCGTTTCTTTTACGGGCAAGCTCGAGCCGGGTGGCAACTTGAATAATGAGTTCTCGTTCGTCACGATGGTCGAGCCAATCGGCCACATCGATCGATCGACTTCAGAGGAACTGCCACGACCGCTTCTGCGCTCTGCCCGGCCACTCCAAACAGAAGAGGATGCCATTTCGAATCTTATCATCGTCAAGGATAGCAGTCCGGTAACGGGTGAGATGACCATCGATAATTATGGGGGTGTCGGTGCGGTTCCGGTCAATCCCATGCTCCTTTCGCTTGATGAACATGGCACGGTTCTTCGCTCCCTACCCATTGGAATCAGCGCGCTCTTCTTCGCGAAGCTCCGAAACGGCAAATATGCCTACTGGACCGAGAACCCCGGCCGATTCATCATCCTCGACTCCGCGACATGGAACCCGATTGATACACTCGGTGCGCCGCCAGGCGACTCTACCGATGGCCACGACCTGCTCGTGTTTGCAAATGGGAGCTACGCCTTGCTGGGTGTTCACGTGGTTACTCAGGACATGAGTTCGCGGGGTGGCAGTGCAACGGCGAAAGTCGGCTGGAGTACCATTGAAGTATTCGATAGTGACAAGAACCTTGTCATGCGGTGGGATGGGCATGACTATTTTGGTCCGGGCGACATCGAAAAGCACATTCCATTAAAGCCAGCTCCGGGTCAGGCCATTGACGCGCAGCATTCGAACTCCCTTGACTTCGATGCCAACGGCGACATTATTCTATCGAGCCGTCACCTCTGCGAGATCACCAAGATCAAAGGGACCACCGGGGAAGTGCTGTGGCATCTCGGTGGCGCTCGAAACAACTTCACCCTCGTGGGCGATTCGGTCTGGTTTTCATATCAGCATGATGCTCGATGGCTTCCGAATGGCCACATGCTCCTGTTTGATAACAGTGATTATGATACGGTCATTGGTCGCTCCCCAAAAATCGTGCACTCAAGCCGTGCCGTTGAGTATATCCTTGATACCACGGCAAAGACTGCGCAGCTTGTCTGGCAGTTCCAGCACAACCCGCCGATCTATTCCTTTGCCATGGGAACGGCTGAGCGATTGCTGCCAAGTGGCAATA
>JADGPZ010000095.1 GCA_017882165.1 Candidatus Kapaibacterium sp. | reverse complement strand
AGCTTCCCAGCACATAGGCATAGCGGTCGAGGCGCGTGCTGTTGGTATCATGTTCGAAGATCGATTGCGCGCGCGACGGCATGTTGATGCCCAGCAGTAGTACAATCATCGAACTGAGAACGAGTGTCTTCATTGTCTCACCATAGTATCGCCATCGAAATCGAAAACCCAACAACCGATTGTGCGAGAAGCGTGCTCTTTGCGATCCAACTTCCTTGCTGTCTCGTCAGTCCGATCGGTGTCCAGCCGGCCGAGTTGTACTCATGAAATCGAAGTCCGCTCTCCCGACTACTCTCCCAGGGATAGAGGCCCGTCAAGTATCCCCAGCCATAATAGGCGAAATCATCTCCCCATGTCCACCAGATGAGGTTGAAGGAGATTGCCGAACTCAGGCCGCACTGCTTGTAGAGGAAGTATGTGATCGCTGCTTGGATGATTCCTTCCGCAATACGATACAGCGGCGAAGCCTCATAATGGACTCCGCCATTCATTTTTTTCAACTCGTTAAATCCCACATAATCGACAAGCGCAAACGCGAGTGATGAGCCAACGACGTACCCATACCGTTCGAGCCGCGTGCTATCTTGCGCCTGCCCGGCGGAGACAAACATCGGTAGGAAGAGGAGGCCAATGACAAATGTTTTCATTCGACTTACCAAAGCATCGCCACTGAGACCGACAGTCCAATCGCAGCTTGCGCGAAGAGAACGTTGCGCGGGATCACGCTGCCGGCTGGTCGCAGGAGACCAACCGGCGTCCAGGATGCCCAACTGATCTCAGCCGGGCTCAGGAGCGGATTGACGGTGCGGTTCTCCCACGCAACCCCTGTAATACAATGGGGATTGATCAGATATCCCCAGCCAAAATAACCGAGATCGTCCCCCCACGTCCACCAGATCAAATTAAAAGCAATCGTTGATGGCAAACCGAACTTCGTGTAGAGTAGGTAACTGAAACCAGCTTGCACTGCACCCTGGAGCGCGTGATACCAGAATGGCACTCGATTGTTCTCACCACGCACGAGGTTGAACCCTATATAATCGGCCAACGAAAATGCGAGTGATCCGCCAACGACATACCCGATGCGCTCCAGACGTGTGCTGCGTTCGGATGAGTCCGACGACATCGCAGATTGCGCACGGAGTTGAGACCCGAACAGGAGCAGCATCAAGACAAGAACGAGTACTCTCATATCACTAACCTCCCTCCATCCACCACCAAACACTGCCCCGTCACATACGGTGCATCGTAGGCAAAGTAGAGTACGGCTTTGACAATGTCTTCGGGTGAGCCATAGCGGCCAAGCGGGATTTTGTCTTCGGCGATACCCATGCGTTCGGCTTCAGAAGGGGTGGCGAGGTCGCCGCCCCCCACGCGAATTGCGCCCGGCGCAACGGCATTGACAGTGATTCGATTCGGCGCAAGGTCGCGCGCGAGAGCTTCCGTGAGCGTGATGAGTGCAGACTTCGAAACATTGTAGTCGATCCGTTCCTTCCAGATCTGCATGCCGCCCAGCGATGCGATATTGATGATCGCGCCTCCATCGGTCATGTGCGCGTGCGCAGCTTTCGCAATCGCGAACGGAGCCATGAGATTGATCGCAAGAGTCTCCTGAAACTGCTTCACGGAGAGTTGTGAGAGTGAACTTTGCTTCGGAAACACACCAGCATTGTTCACGACCACGTCGATCACACTGGCGAGCTTCGCAAAGCGAGCAGCGATCGCCTCGGCCTCATTCGTTATATCCCCCTTGATGAGGAACACCTGCTTGGCGCCGCGTTTTAAACATTCGGACTGCGCTCGGTCAGCCTCGCGCTCGCTGGCGTGGTGGTAGTTGAGTCCCAGAAGCGCGCCACGCTCGGAAAAGCCATACGCAATGTGCAGTCCCAAACGGCGGACACCGCCGGTGATAAGGACTCGCTTATGCTCGGACTGTGAGGTGACCATCTCTGTTATCGAACGATCTGGATTGCTCGCGTTTGCATAACGCCGGACGCACGCAATGTGACAAAGTAGGTCCCGCATGCAAGATGACTTATGTCGAGTAACATCGACTGATCGCCAGTGTCCCCGTTGATTGCATGAGTATGTACCAGCGGAATCCCGAGCACATTCGCAATTTCGATCACGGCGTCCGAGTGGTCTGATGGTGTGCGGTATGTGATGTTTGCCGAACGGCCCACCGCATCGAGTGTGACCGTAAGGGCCAGTTCTTGCATCCTCAGTGTTTCGCCCGTCACCACCCCCAACTCCGGGCCGAACTTCACAACCCAGCCATCATTGCCGCCGTGATTGCCCGAGACGTTGCCATCGTTGGATGTCGTATAACCCGCGACAGCAAACCCGCCATCGTTGGTCCGAATGATCCAGTTCAAGAGATCAAAACCGGTGCCACCTAAGCATTTTCGCCAGACGACGTTGCTGGCCCTGTCAAGCTTCACAACAAATCCATCGAAATCTCCATGACTATCGGCCATGTCGCCGTCCGTCGAGTTGCCGACACCGGCAACGGTGCAGCCACCATCGGGATCCTGGACCACGAAACGCGCGCCGTCGGTCTGAGAGCCGCCAATGCACCGTTGCCACTCGATCGTGCCGAGCGAATCGATCTTGAAGACCCAGCCATCTCGATCCCCGTGATTGCCGTGTACCTCACCTTCGGTCGCATAGGTCGCACAAGAGACGATGTACCCGCCGTCCGTTGTCTGCGCGATGCAGTTCGCAAAGCTTATTGCCGTAGGGCCTCCGTACTGCTTCTGCCACTGGATCAAGCCACCGCCATCGAGCTTACACACCCATACATTTGAAAAGGTATCCTTCCTCGAATATCCGGTCACATCGCCATCAAATGAATTTGTGAAACCGGCGACGGCGAAACCTCCGTCGCGCGTTTGGGTAATGAACTGGAAATAGTCCCGCGCCGAGCCTCCCAAATATCGCTGCCAGTTGGCCGCCCCAGTTGGCGCATTCAACTTGACGACCCAACCGTCGTCGTTCTCCACCGATCCGCCATGGTGCTGGCCAGTTTCTGGCGTCACGGAACGGTTGGCACCCGCAAAGACGATCGACTGATCTGGCTCTTCAATGATACTTTCCGGTGCGTCCTCATCGAGGCCACCAAAGTCCTTGGACCACTCGATGGCACCGGTATCTGAGAGCTTCAGGATCCATGAATCGCCCCAGCCATAGTTGATCGGCACATCGCCATCGTCTGACTCGGCGCGGATGGCAACCGCAAACCCGCCATCCTGAGTCTGGATAATCTGGCGAGCCTCCTCATTCTTGGTGCCGCCATAGCACTTTTGCCATTCGAGATTGCCATTGGCGTCCATCTTGACAACGTAGGCATCCTCGTTCGCGCCGGCATGATGCCGGGGAAGGTCGTTCGAGAGTGAATACCCGCAGGCAGCGTAGCCACCATCGCGCGTTTGGACGATCGAAAAGAAATAGTCGTCACTGTTCGCGCCAAAGCATCGCTGCCACTGGATCGCTGGCTGTGCCACCAAGATGAGCGGAAACAGCATCAACACCAGTCCCAGAACTGCGCTGCTGCCGGACGCCCGAAAGGCTGACTTCATGACAGATAATTCGAAAAGCCTGTGGTGAATGATGGTTGCGCTTAGAAGAACTTGTGTCTGGTGGTACAAATTCCACGTGGATGATTGCCCACCCATCCTTAAAACCTCTTCATTTTCGGGCCGATGGTGTAATTCCATGCGATTTTGGGTGTTACTTATACCAACGGGGTGCGTATTTGTCTGTAAGGCTTCGCGGAATTCGCCTGGGATAGCACCCTCCACCGTGCAGTGGCTCTGTGAACAGAAGTACGGATTTAGTGGGAAGCTATGTTTCGAGACGTAATTTCGAATTAAGAAATTAGGCGCTTTTAGGAGAACATTATGCCAGAAGGCAATTTTTCGAATCGAGTTCAGGACGTCATTCGGCTGTCGCGCGAGGAAGCGATCCGGCTGGGGCACGATTACATCGGCACGGAGCACTTGCTGCTCGGGATCATTCGTGAGGGCGAAGGAATCGCGGTCAAGATTCTTCGGAATCTCGGCGCTGATCTCTACAAGATCAAGAAAGCGATCGAGGACACCGTTCGCTCGTCCGGATCGACGCTCACGATCGGCAACATTCCGCTCACGAAGCAAGCGGAGAAGGTGCTCAAAATCACCTATCTCGAAGCCAAGCTTTACAAGAGCGATGTCATCGGCACCGAGCATCTGCTCCTCTCGCTGCTCCGCGACGAGGATAACATCGCAGCGCAGATCCTCAATCAGTTTACGGTCACGTACGATGCCGTCCGCGCCGAGCTTGACAATATCATATCGGGGCGACCGACTTCGCCGCCGAAGTCCGCAGTGGCGGACACAACGAAGAAACCGGAGCGGACAAAGACGCCGGTGCTCGATAATTTTGGCCGCGACCTGACAAAGCTCGCAGCCGATGACAAGCTCGATCCGATTGTCGGACGCGAAAAGGAAATTGAGCGCCTGAGTCAGGTACTCTCACGGCGCAAAAAGAATAACCCGGTGCTCATCGGCGAGCCGGGCGTTGGCAAGACGGCTATCGCCGAAGGGCTCGCATTGCGAATCGTTCAGAAGAAAGTGCCGCGCATTCTCTATGAGAAGCGCGTCGTCACGCTCGATCTGGCCGCGCTTGTCGCCGGTACCAAGTACCGCGGCCAGTTCGAAGAGCGGATGAAGGCCGTGATGAACGAGCTGGAGAAGGCGAAAGATGTTATCCTGTTCATCGACGAGCTGCATACGATCGTGGGCGCTGGCGGGGCTTCGGGTTCGCTCGATGCATCCAACATGTTCAAGCCGGCACTCGCGCGTGGCGACATCCAGTGCATCGGCGCGACCACACTCGATGAGTATCGTCAGTATATCGAAAAGGATGGCGCGCTCGACCGCCGATTCCAGAAGATCATCGTCGATCCGCCGACCGTCGAGCAGACGATTACGATCTTGAACAACATCAAATCGAAGTACGAGGCGCATCATAGCGTCCACTACTCCGAGAAGGCAATCGAGCAGTCCGTGAAGCTCTCGGATCGCTACATCACGGATCGATTCCTGCCCGATAAGGCCATTGACGTGCTCGACGAAGCTGGCAGCCGCGTCCACCTCGCGAACGTCCACGCTCCAAAGAATATCGAGGAGTTAGAGAAGAAGATCGAGGAGGTCAAGGGCGAGAAGAACTTGGTCGTGAAGACCCAGAACTTCGAAGAGGCCGCGCGCCTGCGCGATCTCGAAAAGAAGTATCAGCAGGAGCTCGAACTTGCGGTCACACAATGGGAGACCGAAACGGGCGCTCAGGTCTATGAGGTGAGCGAGGACGACATTGCCGATGTCGTCGCCATGATGACCGGCATTCCGGTCAACAAGGTCGCCGAAGGCGAAACGTCGAAGCTGCTCAACATGATGGAGTCGCTCCGCGGCATGGTCGTGGGACAGGACGAAGCGATCGAGAAGCTTACACGGGCGATCCGGCGCGCACGCGCAGGACTCAAAGATCCGAACCGGCCCATTGGTAGCTTCATCTTCTTAGGACCGACCGGCGTTGGAAAGACCGAGCTTGCCAAGGTGCTCGCACGCTATCTTTTCGACACCGACGACGCGCTCGTGCGCATCGACATGTCAGAATACATGGAGAAATTCTCCGTGAGCCGATTGGTCGGCGCCCCTCCGGGATATGTCGGCTACGAAGAAGGCGGGCAACTCACCGAGAAGGTCCGCCGCAAACCGTATTCGGTCGTTTTGCTCGATGAGATTGAGAAGGCGCACCCGGATGTGTTCAACATTCTGTTGCAGGTTCTTGATGATGGCCAGCTTACCGATTCGCTCGGCCGCCGTGTTGATTTCAAGAACACGATCATCATCATGACGTCGAACGTCGGCACGAAGGACATCAAGAAGCAAGCCCGCATCGGGTTTGGCGAGTCTGCCGGCGGCGACGAGCACTCCAAGATGAAGGACCAGGTGGACGAGTCGATGAAACGGCTCTTCAATCCGGAATTCCTGAATCGCATCGACGACACGATCGTCTTCCGTCATCTCGAAAAATCGGACATCAAGCAGATCATCCATATCTCGCTGACCAAGCTGCTCAAGCGCGTTCACGAGATGGGTGTGGATGTCCAGCTCACCGACAAGGCGCTCGATTTCCTCGCCGACAAAGGCTACGACAAAACTTTCGGCGCGCGGCCACTCAAGCGCGCCATGCAGAAGTATGTCGAAGATCCGATCGCCGAGGAAATCCTGAAAGGAACCGTCAAGGACGGCACGCTCGTCAAAGTCGAGGTCGCGGGCAACGGCGCAGAACTGCTCTTCACGATCGAATCGAAGGAAGGCGTTGCGCCGGGCGAGCAACCGCTCTCTCTGCCGACCGCTTCGATCGACCAGGTGATGAAGGATGCCGGGATCACCCCTGCTCCACCAGAAATCGAGGAGCACCACGAAGCTCACTCGGATGGCGGCGGCGATCAAGCCGAACCTGCGGAAGTGTAATCAGAGAGGCCGGGTTTTAACCCGGCCTTCTTCTTTGTACCAAAGAAAATCAGATATGGCTTCTACTCCTTGGAATACAAATCCCCCTCCTCATTTATACAAGCTGTTATCCCCATTGGAGGCTGACCATAGCTTTCGCTGGCTGGAAACACCTGAAGTGTTCCTCAAAAGAGCCGACTTATTTGAAGACCAGAATGATTGTTCTGTTCCAATAGCTTTCGCTACCAGCACTCCTGCTAAACGTAGAGCTTATTTGGAACAAATATCGACTCGCGATACAAAAGCCCAGGGACTAAGCAGGAATCGATTAAAAGCAGAATTTCGAAAGCGCGAAACAGAAATTCCAAATGATCAAGCTGGTCGCATTGCGTTCGATAAGAAGCGCGCAAGAAAGCATGCCAAAGGCTTTGCGATTCTGTCTCTTACAGAGACAATTCAGGAAGAGGCTTTATGGAACAAATATGCAGCGAATCATTCAGGTTTTGGTATTGACTTCCATGGTCTCGCTTTGGCTATTTATTTAAATTCATTCCCATTGGGCATTGTTCCGGTCAAGGTTGAGTATCGTGATGAGATTCAGCCATTTGACATCTCGTATGGTATGTCCGGCGAAGGGTATGGTGATATAATGCGGATTAAGGATAAGAACACATGGAGATTCGAAAAAGAGTGGCGAATGATCTATTACGGATTCAAACCTAATGCATCATCTCCCGATGAAAAAATAAGATTTATTGACAAAGGAGTAGTCATCGCGATCCCCGACGATCTTATTGCAAACGTCTACTTAGGAAGAAACGCTGATCCTTTATTAGAGGAACGGATACAAAACATTCTTTCAAAAAAAGCACATCCCATTAGGTTGATCCGAAATTCTTGAAACAATCATGAATCAAAGCCCTCTTCCTCGATGTCGGCTACCCTCCAGAACCAGCGAAGCATAATATTGAAAAGGCCACGTATTAGCTTGGCCTTTCTCCTCTCATTCGACCGATCGCATAGCAACATCCGAACGCCGTCGCGCCCCCCAGCACCGCCCCGCCCACGACATCGGATGGGAAATGTGCGCCGCAATAGATTCTCGATAGGCCCACGATTACCGCTCCGGCGAAGATCGCAGCGCCACTCCAGAAGTTGAGTTTGCGTGCTCTCGCCGACGCCCAAGCGAGGACGGTCGCAACGGTGAATGCCGTTTGCGTGTGACCCGAAGGAAATGAATTGGCATAGAGCGGCTCGAACATTACGTTGATGTATGCTCGCCCGGCCAGAATATCAGGGCGGAAGAAATCAAGCGGACGCGGGGAATGGACTGCTACTTTAAGAAAATTGAGTGCTACGCCGCCAACGATTCCAGCCGCGACGAGCGCAAGGAGATTCGTCTTCCAATGCTGCCGATCGAGGAGAACCAGCAAAAGTATCGCAAGCGGGAACGTGATCCAGCCATTGCCGAGCCATGTGGCATAGCCGAGCCACAGGTCGTTCAGGCCGAACTTCCAGCCGTTATTGATTGCGAAGAAGAGTTGGTGATCTAAGTCTGACATGGATCAGTGGCAACATCATCCAGTGAAAAAAGAGCACACCAAGGTTAACATCCTTACGAAATTTCGGTCATCTATTTCGGCAGAGCCTGATATGCCTCTGTAGACTGCACCATCGAGTCGATATACTCAAAGAGCTGCTCAGGATGATAAGTGGTCGGGTGCAAGCCCTGAATCGAGCCTTGCCACGAGATCGTGCGATCGAGTGTATCGGCCACGATGCGAATGGAGTGGTGCGCATCGTGGGCGATGCCCGTGTCGGTCTCGGTCGTGTGCGTGAAGGTTGCCGGCATCTGGTAAAAGTGAAGCACCAGCGCCTTATTCAGGATGAGTAGTTGCTGCCCGGGATCGAACTCGATCTTCGTCTGCGCGTAGTGTCCCGGAGCGACCTCCTTCTTGTAGTAGCTCTCGAACGTGTTCAGCTCGCTGTTGCCGGGATACGAGCACCGGACATCGACGTGGATGATGTTCGTCCCGGTCTTCTCACTCTTGAGATTGACGACGCAAGAAGACACGCAGAGTGCAAGCGACAGTATGCAGAGTAGCTTCATGGATTCTTTCTCAGGTCGAGCCGCATCCCACACGCGTGGCCATAGGAATCGAAATTCTCACTGAGCACGCCGAAGCCATAGGAATAGACGGCAATTGGAGAGGCGCAGGTCACTTCATGCCGGCCAACTTCTACCTGAATGCGCACAACGCTGAATTGCTTCGTCACTTGGCTCCGCCTCGTCAATGCAGGTTTTCGTTGGCCATCGAGCCGCAGGGACTCGATTGCTGAATCGGGCACGACAATATTCATATAGTGCCACCACTGCCCGGTCGTCACGGATGCGGTTGTCACATCAGTCAAGAACCGATCGTTCGGCACAACCAACAGCATGAACGGATCGCCGACCTTGATCGAATCGGCATTCGAACCCGTCGAGTATTGCGCCACGAGAGCTGGATTTGAGGTGCGGATCACTGCATCGTGCCGCAAGGTATCGATCTCGTAAAAGCCCGCTTTCTTAAGGCTCGCAGCATGCTGACCATTGACGAAGACTTCGGTTGAATCCTCGCGGGCTACGACGCGCGCGACGGAGAAATCCTTGCCTACGAACTTGGTGACGATGAACTCCTTGCCCCAATCGTTGGCGGGCGGCTCCTCTTCCAGAAGCATATCGCAGAACTGCACATCGCCCGGCACCTGTGCGCACCGGTGGCCGGTGAAGAACGCAACGGGCTTCGTCGCTGTGACGATCGTCCCGGTGAGATCGGTCTGCTTCGCCTGACCATCACCCTGAAGCTGGAAGACATCGCCGCGATTAAGGACAAACATGATCGTCCTGCCGGCTGGCACGCCATCGATGGTTGAGGCTGTCAGGTGAGCCGTGACGAGAGTATTGTCTTCCGTTGCGACAATTTCGGCTTGAGATGTAAAAGATCGGTCGAGAGTCCCACCGTAGCCAGTATTCAAGAGGGTCGTATAGCCTACCACGACATACTCCGTCCCGAGCAGCGGCGTCGGGATCGCCGCATAGCTATCGGTGCTCGCTTTGCGGTGGCTGACGGCATAGAGCGTGATGTCGTGATCGCAGGTCACATGCAAAGACTTCCGCTCGACCTGCCCGCTCGACATGATTTCGAGTGTGGTATCGACCTCGACCGAAATCTCCGCGCCGGACTCGACCGAGAATGGATACTTCGTGGTGTCGTCCATGGGCTGGATGACCCCGGTCGTCCGCGAGTCCGAGGTAATGTGGAGCGTGAGCTGGATAGATGTGCCCTGCTCGAATATGGCATTCTGAGGAAAGCAGATCCAGAAATCGTGGCCCTGATAGCCCTGCGCGCCAGCGTGGTCGCTCGGTGCAAGTGCCATTAGAGACAGAAACAGGGTGAAAATTGGTCGTCTGATCATTTTGATGCGAATATACGTGTAACATTCTTCCGGATTTGAAGTTCTTATCTTCGAGCGATGTTAAGAAAGAGAATTCTGGGTCTTGTAGCGGCGCGGTTTCCGCGCCTGCCGGAAGACTGTTGTACGCCGAAGGGTAGGCGGGGGAACCCCGCCGCTACAATACTTGGCGCGCTCATTGTTCTTTTCGCGCAATTTCTGCCATCGAATTCCGCCGCGCAGCCGCAGGAAAAGCTCTGGCAGAAGCTCGCGACGTTTCCGCACAAGGTCTTCACGGTCCAATTCCTCGAATTGCCGGGACCACCGCGCATTGGCTTTGTGGGCGCGGACAGCATGGTCTATCGCACAACCGATGGCGGCGAGACGTGGCGACCAACGGTGGCCTCGGACTACAATTTTAAAGCATCTGATTTCACATTCAGGGACACACTGACCGGGTGGTTCTCGAACTGGAACCGAGTCGGTTCGCCGTATTTCAAGACGACCGACGGCGGCCTGACATGGATTGCCCAAAGCGCTCCTACGGTCTATTGCTCTTCAATCTGTTACCGTCCGAAGCAGAATTATCTCTTCCTCTCCGGATGGCCAATCTCGCCGTTAGCACCCCGCTCATCTTGCATCTCGACTGACCAAGGACTCACTTGGCGCGTCTTTGAATCCGTGACTCCGCTCAACGGGTATGCATTCATGGACGACTTGGTCGGCGTTGTCACAAACTTTCACGACCCCGGTTACAAATGGACCACCGATGGCGGACTGACGTGGACCGGTGCCGATCGAGGGCAGGACGAGACGTGGCAGCCTCTTGCGGATACGGTGCATCATCTGTTTTGGACTGCGTCCGAGATGTTGCACACGCTGAATTGTTCGACGGATGGCGGACAGAACTACGACAGCTTGCACCTGGGACGAAAATTCTGGTCCACGGGCACCATGCGCGAGGGACCATGTGGCACACTCTACATCGAAGCGAATAATTACGTCGATGCGAAAAAGGATCAGAGTAGTAATGACACTGGCATTCTTTGCTCAAATGACCTCGGCCAAACCTGGACGCATATTACTGACCGGCTTGGTAACATCGGTCCCTCCGATGAGAACGACACGCGATTCTACCTCCGCGGCAGCTATATCTACGCGCCGGGAGAGAACGCCGCCAAGACAATTTTCGAAGTTTGGCGATACATCGGCGACTCCACCTCCTACGATGGCGGAGACTTCACGCGCCCGCTCGCAGAGGTGACCGGTCTGAATATTGGCTCGACCATCTGCGAACCGGCTGACTCCACGCTCTATATTCGCTATCTCAACGACTGCATTCCGGCCGATCTCGTTTCTGCGACGATCGAGCCGTCCGCGCGCTTCACCATTCTGCTTCGAGATACACTCCCCCACCAGATCAGCGGCGATTATCCTATCACGATCGAGCACGATCCCCTGTTCCATACGCCGGACTCCGCAAAGCTTCTCCTTGCGTATCGTGTGAATGGCGTAAACTATTACGATACCGTTCGCGTGACTGGCAACATTGCCGGCAACCGGCTTTTGCCGCGTGTGGAGTTGCTTGCGGATGGCAAGACCTCCGCACAAGTCAAGGCGGGCGACACCGTGTGGATGACGCTGCGGTTGCTTGATTCCGTTTCGGGGACAACCGGACTTGACTCCATTCTGATACGAGCATCATTCGACAGCACTATTCTCGAACTCGCTCCGGGTCCGCAGATCATGCCGCCGTTCTCGATATTGCGCGAATCGCATACATTGGGCACCGAGACGCTTGTGGTGCGTCACAGGCACGGTGAGAGCATTGCGGCGGGTACCGAGATCGCGCGAATACCGTACCGCACCTATCTCACGCCGGATCGCGTCGCACTTTACTCCGTCGATCAAATCCGCTTTAACGATTCGCTCTTCGACGATTGTGTCGCAACCGCATCCATCCTCTCGTCACCGATCGATATCACGATCTTAGGTTGCGGCGATTCCACGCTGCGCGCATTCATGCAAGGCGAGCCCCTCATCCGGATCATGCGCGTCGAAAGCGGCAGCGAACCGGCAATTGATGTTCATGCCTCCGCCGATTTCGATGGCGAACTCCAGGTCTTTAGCGAGATTGGCGTTTGCGTGCGGACGCAGCCACTCCTACTACTCGCGGGCGATCAGCGCGTGAACGTGGATGGTTTGCAGAGCGGATTCTACACGCTCGCGATTCAAGCTGGTGGGCGTTGTGTCGGCA
>JADGPZ010000025.1 GCA_017882165.1 Candidatus Kapaibacterium sp. | reverse complement strand
CCGAATGGCTTTATGCGACAGAGACGATCATCACCGGAACCGCGAGTGTCACCAACACGCAAGCCGGCTGCTTCCGGTTCAGCGCGTGCGATGAGTTTAGCCGAGTGCCGCATCCGTATGAGTCACATTTTGTCGGACAGTTCGCAACCCTTAGTGCTGCGACGAAAGCCAAAGCCGACTGGCTCACATCGCACTTCATCGGCGATTTCCGAAGCTCCTTTACTTCAAAAGTTTTCGGCAATCCCGGTTACGCGCAATTGACGGCCATCGCACCCGATTTTCTGCTGCGCGGTGCGGAGAATGGCTCCGAGATCGGCGCCTTCTGCAGCCTGATGAACCCAATAAAGTTCGATAGCCTCAAAGCGAAGATCGATGAGTTCGCTCCGTTCGGTCTTCTTCCTGCTTTTATTTTCGAAACATGACGGAAACGAGTTATGCCTAACATGGATATTTCCCGGGACGCCAACAATCCGCTCAAACACTATCGCGGCGTCCGCATGCAGCAAGGCCGCGTGCTCACGGACGACGACTTCAACGAAGCCGCCCGGCTCGCCGAAGAAGACGCGCGGCGCGCGATCGAAGATCTCATCGGCCCGGCCGGAAGTCCGGACGACGGGTTCAAGCTCGACGTGTCCACCGGTACTCTCGCACTATTGCCGGGGACGTTTTACGTTGGTGGACTCCGTCTGGACTTGAATGACCAGGAGAAGTTCGTAAAGCAGCACGACTGGTTGCAGTATCCAAACGAGGCCGCGCTGCCGAATCTGCCCGGAGGATTGCCAACAAGCGGGAATGCGCTCATCTATTTGGAAGCATGGCAGCAGCCCGTTGTGGCTGTCGAGGATAGCGAGCTGTTCGAAGTTGCGCTTGGAGGTCCTGATACCTCCGTTCGCAACCGCACGATGCGAAGAGCGAGGGCCATTCCCGTCACGAGCACCGATTTTGCAGGAGCGTGGAAGGAGTTGCAAGCGAAGTTGGGCACGGTGGGCAAACTTGGCAGCGCGTGCGATCCGAACAGTGAGTCATCCGAACTCACGACCGATGCAAAGCTCATCGTCGAGGCTGTCACGAATGCTCCCTCGACGGACCTCTGCTCTCCGCAGCCGAACGGTGGCTATCTCGGCGCCGAGAACCAGGCCATTCGAGTCCAGATCGCACCGGCCGCCGGAGGAAAGAACCAGTTTGTGTGGGGATTCGACAATGGGGCGCCGCTCTATCGCGTCGAGCTGCCGATCGACGGCACAACACAAGTCGTCCATATGGTCACGACTCCCAAGGACTTCGCACACTATCCAAAAGTCGGCCAGGTCGTGGAGTTTCTGCCCTGGTCCGCATTGCTCGCCAACGGCGAGAAGGCGGCGGAGCTTACGGGATTCTTCGCGACGGTAACTGGAGCCTACGATCCCGATCAGCAGAATTTTGCGATCACAAACACAACAGCGCTGACCAATCTCGGACTTCCCCCATACGGAGGAAGTTGGGCAGCAAGCGACTTCTCGGGATTTCACAAAACGCTGCCACCTCCTCCCGATCAGCCCGAGAAGGAATTCTATTACATGCGGGTGTGGAATCGCGGCGATGACCTGAGCGCGGCAACATCGTTCGATGTCGGCGCGACTCCAGTGAAGCTTGGCACCACTGGTCTGCAAGTCCGATTCTCCGGTAGCCAATTCCGGCCCGGCGATTTCTGGATCATTGCCGCGCGGCCGAACACGCCGAGTCAGGTTGTGCCCTGGGACCTCGGCGATCCCGCAGGCCGCGCGCCGCATGGTGTCCGCCGCTGGATCGCGCCGCTGGGCATCGTTCAATCGATCAACGGGACGATAACGACATTCGATTGCCGCCCGACCTTCATGCCTCTGACGAAGTCGAGAGGTTGTTGCTGTTACACCGTCGGCGATGGTATCACAAGTCACGGGCAGTTCTGCAAAATTCAGGATGCCATCGATGCACTTCCACCGGATGGCGGGGAAGTCTGCGTGCTGCCGGGCGTGTACCACGAGAGTGTTCTCATTCAACGCCGGCAAAACGTGAGGCTTCATGGGTGCGGTGAGCGGAGCCGCATCATTGGAATAATGGTCACCATCCCAATCATCGGTACGACGGGAAGTGGGAGTGGGTCGGGGGCCGGAACCGGCAGTGGGGCCGGAAGCGGCTCAGGAAGTGGCAGCGGGACCGTGGGTGCCACCGGCAGTGGGAGCGGATCGGGCCTTGGTACGGAAACGGCGGTGATCGCGGTAAGGGTGGTAGGATCGATCAACATCGAGATTGACAATCTCCGAGTCACGACTATTGGCTTGGGTGCAGGAATACTGATCGACGAGGAATGCTCGCAGATTGCGATCAAGCGTCTCAACATTGTATCCAACAGCGGCGCATGTGTCGCCGGGAGGAATGCGAGAACGATCGACATCGCGGATTGCAGGATGAACGGCGGAGCCGGAATCATGATTAGCCAGTGCTACGACATCGACATTCTTCGGAACCGGGTGCATGGAGTTGCCGATGGCATCATGATTCTCAATGCGGCCCCGCCAGTCACGAATCCCGGCAACATTCCGGCGGCGATTGTGCGCGAGAATATTGTCTATGCTTCAACCGGCCTTGCACTGACGCTCTCTGGCGAAGGAGCGATGTCCGTTGTTGGCAATGAGTTCACAACGCTCGGGATCGGAGGATTCAGTTTGGGTGCCCGAGGCGCAGAATCGATTGGCGCGGTGCCGGCAACCGTCTTCATATTCAATCGCGGCGTTACGCAAGAGATGTCCGATGCTTACTACTTCTCGCAGATGAGAACGATGGGAACGCAGTACGACACAATGAACGCCGAAGGATCAAAACAACAGACAGGTCCAGGCAATGTCTTATTTGCCGAAAATCGGCTGACGCTCGATCTTCGAACCACCGAAAAGCTTGCGAACCGGACGGTGTCCGTATTCATCGCTTCACGAGATGATGTCGGGTTCTTCGAGAACGAGTCCGAGTGCTGGCTCCGGGATGGCACCGAACAGTTTCTTTCAAACGCATTCGTTACCGGCTGGTCGGTGCGGATGTCGGGCAACAGAATGAAGGAGACGATGCAGATCGCGACGAAATCGGCAATCACGCACGCACAAATGAACGCGACCACGAACAACCAGGGCACTCACTGTTTCCTCGTGTACGCACCGCTTGGGTTCAAAGTCGATGAGGGCAATACTGTTCTCATGGGGAATGCCGAAGATTGTCGCACTGTGACGACAGGATACTTCGTCGTACGGGACACTCCAAGATCTCCGATGACGCCATTAACGGAGGCGGCAGCACTGGACGTGAACAAAACCATGACGAGCGTCATGGACGCGGTGCATGGACAATTGGATGTCATGCTATCCGCACCCCTGCAACCATCCACTCTACAGAACCAAATCAATCTCGGTCGTTAAAGAACCGGGCACGCCCCCACGCTACGAAGCATTTTCGAATCTAACCGAACAAGACCATGCCAGGACCAATAGCAAGAACTCCAATCGCGTTCCAAGGCTCCCAAATTCAAAAACTCGGTGTCGGTCTGATGGCTGGAGCGACAGCCGACACGCTACAACTCAATCTGGATGAGACGACCCTGGCTCCTAATGATGCGGGCCAGATCAGTATTAAGTCGGAAAGTGTGGGGACCGCCTTAATCGCAAAGAACGCCATCACGACTGACAAGATCGCAGCGGGCGCCGTCACGGGGACCCAACTCAACCCGAGCGTTGCTGGAGTCGGGCTCGTTAAGAATCCGACCGGCAACATCGACGTCAATCTGGATAACACTACGCTCGCCATTGCTGGCAATATGCTTAGCCTAAAGCAGGGAGGAGTGACTACCATGCACCTGGCAGATGGTGCCGTCACCGAAACGAAGATCGCGTCTCACGTGCTCGATAAGCTCCGGGCTACGGCTGGAAATACTAACGTGACAGCGACACCGCCGCTTGTTATCAGAGGTAACAACATCAGCATCCAGACGGCCGGCCCGTGCCAGGGGCTTTACACCGATTCCGGCGGGGGGATTGCCTGGGACGATCCCATTCAGCGAAGCGCGATCATCGGGGAGGTGAGGATGCTTGCCGGAGACAATATTCCAGTCTCGGGGTGGCTCTCGTGCAATGGCCAGACCGTGAGCAAATCTGATTACAGCGATCTTTTCAACGTTCTGGGTTCCAAGTACGGTGGCGACGGTAATTCTACCTTTGGAATTCCGGACTTAAATGCCGTGCATACGTCCGGCCGCTTCGAGCCACTCACGTATATCATCTCAACGCAAGGGTGTCCATCTGGCAAACGTTGAAGAGGTGAAGGGATTTGATTGACGTTCACTGCTTCGCGTTTGACTCATCGTTGAATCTATGTCGCCTATTCTGACCGCACCGGTAATGCCGCAGAGGACTCGATGAAGCAAGCCCAAGAGACTCCAAATCTTCGGGCTGCCACCCGTATTCCTAAGCCCGTCCTGAACACGGCGGGCCGGGATTCGCGAAGTTCGCAGAGCAATCACACCTATCTAAACGGTGCCGATCAACGTGCGACGGAATCCAAACGAACGAGCGGCGCGCCTGCCGGCCTAAGCAAAACTGATGCGAAGCAAGAGAAGCAATTGTCACCATCATCGAAATCCGATGCTTCTGTTGCCACGGCGCCGAGTGGAAGAGCAGGTGCTTTCGAGCAAAAACCAAAAGCTGATCCGAACGGGACGCCTTCGAAGAAGCCTCCTTTGGGATCGCTGACATTAACCGGCGATCCGGCGAAGGACCTCAAGAGTTTCATGAGTCTCAGCCCATCTGAACAGGCTCGTGCATACAAGAGTCTGGGCACCGGCATGACGCAGAGTATCGCCAAATCCGGGAAGGATGGAGCCGCAGCCGTGCCGCGAGTCAAGACCTCGCTTCCCGGTGCTGCTAAAGACTCGATGGAGCCGGGCAAGGATGTTGCCCCGAAAACGCATACGCTCAGCGATCCAAAGGTGAGTCCTGAACCGGAAAAGCTCAAAGTCACTCCACACCAGCACGAAGGCGAAGCTCCTTCGAATGAGGAGGCTTCGAAGAGCGCGGCCAAAAGCGGCGGGTTTTTCGATTGGCTTGCCGACACGTTCACGAGTTTCGTCGGCTCGCTTGTTACGGTCGATCGAGGTTTGGTAACGAAGATTCCGGAGCGCTACGAGTCGAAGCTCGAAGGCGATGCCGATCCCGGTCGTTCGGACGCCGCCAAAGCGGAAGCGGATACCGCGACGGCGGAGGCTTCCGCCGAAACACGAGACGCGATCGAGAGCCGGAAGCCGGGCGATACGATTCGTCCGGCAGGTGCAAATGCCGAAGGAGGCCCGATCGAAGCACCGGAGGCGCCATCGCTTTTGGTCACCAAACCAGATCCCGCGCTCGATGACTATGCGGCGGCAGACCTTCCCGAGAACGTTCGCGCGCTCGCCGACCGGAAGCTCGGAAAAAAGATGGCGGACGGCGCCGCGGAGGCCCAGGCCAAAATAGATGCCGCGAACAAAGAGCATCTGAATGAGGCCCAGAAGAATGCCGAGCAAGCTACTATGGAGGCCTCGAATCTCCAGAGCGAGAGCACAAAGGCCAAAGACGATGCCCTCGCTGCAGGAAAGTTGGAGATTCAGGGTGCCCAGAAGGAGGGTCTCGCCGAAAGCAAGAAAATTGGCGATGCTCATAAGATCGAGGTCGACAAAGAGCATGTTGCCGCGAACAAGGACGTAACGGAACAAGCCGCAAAGGACAACAAGAAGGCCGACGAGACACTGGAGCAAGGCGAGAAGGACGCTGAGGCAAAACGCATCGAAGGAGAGAAGCAAGCTGAGGAAGAAAAGAAAAAGGCGGACGAAAAATCGAAGGACAAGGGGTTCTGGGATCGGGTTGGTGATGCGATCGGGGATGTTGTGAGTTCCGTGACGAAGGCGATCAAGTTCGCCTTCGATGCGGCGCGAAAGGCCGTCAGCGCCGTCATCGATGCTGCGAAGAACCTCGTCGTCGGATTGATCGAGGCGGGAAGGAAGTGGATGGTCAATCGGATCAACGATTTTCGCAATACGTTGAAGAAGCTGGTCAACAACACGATCGGCAAAGCCTTTCCGGCGCTGGCAAAGTTCATCAACAAGAAGATCGACGATGCGGCGAACAAGGCGATCGCCGGAGTGAATGCGGTCGCAGACAAAATGAAGAAAGGTGTCGAGGCCATCGCCAACGCGATCAAGAAGGGCTTCGACTGGCTCTCGAAGAAGTTCGAGACGGCATTGGTCGCTGTGGTCGGCATCACCGGCGCATTACTGAAGGGAGATTTGAAGGAGGCACTGAAGATCGCATTCTACGCGGCGTGCGAAATCCTTGGGGTTGATCCGAGTAAGATCGAGGAATTTATGATGAAGGCTGCGGCCAAGATCGGGAAGATCTGGAAGGATATCCCGGCGTTCGCGTCCAATGCCGCAAAGGGCGTCATCAATGGGTTCAACCAGTTCGGCAAAAACTTTGGGCAGCATCTCATCGACGGCGCGATAAGCTGGTTCACGGGGGCATTCACCGCCATCGTCATTCCGAAGACATTCGATCTCAAGGGGATCTTCAGCCTCGTCGGGCAGATCCTCGGCATCAGCTACGAGAGTATCAAGCAGCGCGTGATCAAGAAGCTCCCCGCCGCTGGCCCCATCATCAACAAGATCGAAGAGTACGCGGACGACATCAAGAAGCTGGTCGTCGGATTTATGAAGGATGGTCCCATCGCGATCTGGGAGTGGGTGAAAGACAAACTCGCCGATTTCAAGGATAAGGTCATGGAGGAGATCATCAGCCTGTTGACCGGACAGGTGGTCGAAGCCGGGATCAAGTGGATTGCGGGTCTGGCCGCATTCCCGATCGGCGCGATTATTAAGGGTGCGATGGCGCTCTGGGATCTCGTGAAGTTCATCCGCGACAAGTACAATCAGATCAAGGAGTTCTTCTCCAAAGTCTATGATCTCGTCAGTGATATCGCTGACGGAAATGTCCAGATGGTGGCAGATGCGCTGGAGGGTGTTCTTGCGCGACTGATTCCAGTTGGCCTTGGTTTGCTTGCCTCTCTCATCGGCATCGGTGACGTCTCCGAGAAGGTGACGGCGATGCTTGGCAAGTTTCACGCGAAGATCGAGGAAGTTACCGAACCCGTGATCGACCTGATGGTTGCAGCCGGGAAGAAGATATTGGCGTTTGGAGATAAGGTGGTGGGGAAGGTGAAGGATGTAGCAGGCAAGATCTACGATCAGGCACTCATGTTTTTAGGCATTACGAGTAATTTTGAAGGGGACGACAAGGAAAAGCACACTCTCTCATTCAAGCAGCGAGGTGACGATGCAACCCTGATGGTGGCCAGCGAGGAGAAGGTAACGTTCCGTGAGTTCTTGAACCAGCACAAGGATTGGGCGATGAATGGAACTGCGATTGAGAAGGAGAATTATGCCAAAGCAGTTCGACTATCAGGGGAGATTGATGTCCTTAAGAGTACGAAGGTGACAGGAAAGGACGAGGATGAGAAGAAGGAGAATAGAAAAGTAAGGGAAAAGAAGATGCAAAAGCTTACAGACGAGCTTGCGATGGCCTCTCGCCATCTTTTCGGTTATAGAGTTCCGGAGAGCACGAAGGAGGATACGGTCACCTATTCAGCCGACGGGGCTACACTCGGTAAGAAGATGACGAGAAAGATCCTCACTTTCAAGCACGATCCAGGATCACCTCCAACGAGCGCGAAGCACGAAATTTTCGACGCCTTGAAGATGCGAGGATTATCAAATAGCACGAGTTACTTCTACGTAAAAGGACACCTGTTGAATGAAAAACTCGGCGGGAAGGGCACTTACGATAATCTGACTCCTCTTACGTACAAGGCAAACCCCGAGCATGAGAGACTGGTTGAATCGAAGGTGAAAGAAGCCGTGGAGAGTGGAAGCGTTGTTAGTTACACGGTCCAGGCAATATATACTCAAGAGGAGAACCCTTTGCTGAAAACAGCTTCCGGAAAACTGAAACAAATTCTGCTTGCAGAAAAGCACGTCCCCAAGAAATTAGTATGCAATGCTAACACATTGCATCTCGTTAACCATGTCTGGACAGTTAAGAAGCCCATTGTCGACCATGCCCACATTACGAACACATTGGAAGGCCCGTATTTCGATAGAACGGGCAAAGCTCTAGAACCTGATAGTCGCAAAAAAAGCGGAATTCCAATATGAGGAGCAGCAACAACTGTTCTGACGACAGAATTTTTCATAGACAGGACGAGGGACTCATCCTCAATCGAGGTGGCTTGGCACTAAGGGGTTCATAGGTCGAAGACAACGGAGAGTCGGGCATATCACAGCAACATGATCGAACCAGTTATAGCGATTACACTTTTCAGGCGTCCGAACTACACGGCGCAACTCTTCGATGCCCTTTCGCAATGCGAGGGCATCGCCGAAATTCCTGTTGTCATTTCGATCGATCAGGATTCGAAATATGCACCGGATTGCGAGGAGGTAGCCCGTCTTGCGGAGGTGTGGTGCTCGAACAACCCGAACCGCAACGTCATCGGCACGCACGATCCTCGTCTTGGAATTGACTTAAACAAGCTCTGGGTCATTCCACGGGCCTTCGAATGTGGAAACTTCATGATCTTCCTGGAGGACGACACAATCCCATCGAAGGATGCCCTCCGCTGGTTCGTCGAAATGGGCGAGCGATATGCGGACAACGAGGACATCTTTGGCATTGGCGGGTACAACAGACTGTCGCGGGAGGAGTTTGAAGCGGCCAACCCATTCGAGTACCGGATCGAGCGTGGCTTCAACGCTTGGGGATGGGCGACATGGAGGAATCGTTGGGATGCGTTATTTGCGAACAATGGCGCGCAATACAAAGCCGATACCGGAGCCGAAGCAAACGGATTGTTCGATAGTTGGCTTGACAAGCAGAAGAAGGGGTTCGTCCGTCCAATGGTAGCGCGCATCCAAAGCGTTGGCGGCGAACAGGGAGAGCACACACCTTCGCCCGAATGGCATCGGGAGCACGAACACAACGAATGGGGTGCATGGAATCTGATCATTCCAAATGGAGCGTTCAAATGCCGGGCGGATTCCATTGCAAGATCGAATACCATCCATACCCTCCACCTCTCCAGCAATGGCCTCGGAGACTCCGTCTGTGCCTACTACGCGGCATGTGGAGCCGCAGACGCGACGAAGGATCAAATCGTTTTCCACTCCCGATTCCCAGATTGGTTCGAACGTGTTGCTCATCCCGGAGTACGAATCGAGAGCCATCGTGACGAAGGGATCAATGTTTATGGCGGTCCCGAAACATACCAGAAGGAGTTGGCGCTGAGTAATGACCGCAAACAGTCGTACTGCGATACGATCGCGCAATCCGTGGCAATTGAGAAATTCGCACCGGCAGTCCCGCTCCAAGTAGACAAGGTGCAACGCAGCAGACCGATCGAAGCCCAACCGTACGTGCTTATCAGCCCATTTACTGCATGGCATGACCGCCATTGGCTGCCGCTGCATTGGGCGCGCATGGCGCAGCAATTGGCGGCGAGTGGTGTGCAAGTCGTGGTTGCCGCGTCCGGCGGCGAACTCAAACGGACGGAAGAGATTTTCGGCGCATGCCCGCCGCAGGTCTCCTGGCATGTCGGGTGGCCGGTGAATACCCTGCTCGATGCTATCCTCGGTGCTGCGGTGGTTATTGGCAACGACTCCGGCATCCCGCACGTGGGCGCAATGCACGGAGTCCCGACTGTGGCGATCCACAGTCATCTGCCGCACGAACTGATCTGGTCGCACACCAATGTGGAGAGCGTGATGCCGGAAACGGCGTGTGTCGGCTGCCGATGGGGACACGGCGGGGGATCGAAGTGGGCCGCGTGTTGCAACAAAGGCTGCTCGGCGCTGGCAAGCGTTGCGCCCGAACGCGTAGCCGAAGTTGTGCTCAGAATGATGCGGTAAAGGAACGGACGCGCCCGAAAATAGCCGGCAGTCACATTGGGGGGCAAGTCCCAGTATAGCTTTCCGGAGGGTGAAGGAATTGCGGAGAGGGAGAGATTCGAACTCTCGATACCCGAAGGTATAACGGTTTTCGAGACCGTCGCATTCGACCACTCTGCCACCTCTCCGAATGCGAATGTCTACCATCGAGGCGGTAGACAGGCGCGCAAACAACTTCCGCGAGGCTTTTCACGTTCCGAGCTGACCTCGGAAAGAGGGAAAGAGTTGGCTTTCCGGCGGATGGAAAACCAAAATCAGATTAACCTGCCGGACGCCGTCGAGCTGGCAATCTGTTCGTTTTGTCTGCGAATCCGCCGGCAAAGCGTTGCAATCGCGCCGCGAGCAATTTCGAGATTATCGACCATGAGATCGAAGAACACCTCGCGGTCGAGCCTGAGCAACGAAGTTTCTTCGAGCGCGGTGACCGATGCCGATCGCGGCTCGGGATCGAGCAAGGCGAGTTCGCCGACGACATCCCGGCTGCCGAGTTCAGAAAGTTTGTGTTCCCCATCATGCACGCTGACGCGGCCTTCGACGATGATGTACAGGCAGTGTCCGATCTCGCCCTTGTGGATGATCGTTTCGCCACGCGCGGCGTGAACTTCCTCGAGCGCCTTGGCAACGTGGGCGAGTACGGGGTCCGGCGTCTCGCGGAACAGATCGACTGTCTTTAGGAGGATGACACGTTCGAACAACACGGGCATAGGTTCACCTTCTTTGGAATAGTGATAAAAATTCGAGGGTTGTTTCTCCTTCGACGCAATCATTCGCGCGACCTGCCCCGGAAGATCCTCCAGCGCCGCAGCCTTCTCGATGTTTTTTGAAAAACGATCGAGCTGACAAAGCCCGGCCCAATAGAGTGCCGTCGCGATCGTCCAGGGTTCGTAGAAGCGGTTCGTATCATCGATCAGCCAATCGAGCGCGGATTCATTCGAGAGCTTTGCATCGCGCAATTCTGGAGGGAGAAGGTCGGTCAAGATGACTCCCGTTGCGGATCGATCATTGACGACGTGCAGACTTCTGCTGATGATGAAGCTTGTTTCGAGGAGCGCAATGATGGGCTTCGACAGAGTGCTTGGAAGCAAGTGCTCGAGTGTTTCGAACGCATTGGCACGATGCCGAGCGTCGCCGAGCATGAAACTATCGCGCACACGGAGCACGGTTTGACGTTCGCAGGCAAGCGCAAGAAGAAGCAGGACGCGCTCGGAGGCCTGAGCGATCTCATAGGAAAGCGCGCTTCGAAAGAGCAGCGTTGCCGGTCGCGTGCCAGTTGGAGGCATGGTGCCCTCGGTCAATTGGAGTATGGCGATGAGATGTCGTGCCCGATCGAGCTCCTCGCCAATAATCTGGTTCAGGAGCGCCTTATCGCTCACCTCGATGCCGCGCATCGTGGGCGATGCTCCGACGAGCGAATGCAACGCCGCCATCCGAAGTTTTCCGAGGACGCGATGATGCGCGGTGAATGATCGGTCATCTAACGGCCAATGGAGGAATGCGGTCAGCATGGAAACAGACTGTTCGGCAAGCGAGCGATCCTCTCCGGTGCGTGTTTGAACGCCCATGTTGCCCCAGTAGCCCAGCAATCTCGTCAGGCGCTGCAATCGGGAGCCGTCGATCTGGCCTCCCTCGATGCGGCGTGCCAGATGTGGCATCATCGCATTCCCAAACTCATCGTGGGCGATGGCCCGGAGCGCGATCTCGAGCGAGGATAGTAATTCATGCGAAGCGGACGATCGTTCGTTCGCTGTTGCGAGTTGGAGATACTGATCGAGAAGCGGCTCGATCAGATCCGGATGGGCGACCAGTGCCGAAGCGCGGATCGCAGCAACGCGAATATCCGAACTCTCGTCGGCCAGCAAACTCAGAAGGGGTTGATAAAACTGCCGAAGGCCAACGCGACCGACGATCTCGGCTGCGGCCATGCGCTCGCGAACGAGAGGACTATGTAACAACACTTGCAAGTGCTCACCCGCGATGAGCATCCCTTCAACTTCCCCATACTTGATCAAGCCGGCGAGTAGCCCCTCGCGCACTGGCAGACGCTTATCATCAAGCCAACTCTTCAACTGCTCGGCGGAGAAATCCTGGTGGACCGCGACGGAGGCGCGCAACGCCTGTCCGAGCAAAGTCGGATTCTCCTGCTCGCGGTGCAGCACTCCCTGCAGCATACCCCGGACTCGATCGCGATCATCAGTCGAGAATTTCGTAGACGATTCATGCGCAAGATCGGTCATCCCAGCAGGCTTATCCACGAACGCATCGATGCGCTGAAGCGCGGCCAATCGCACCACCTGGTCCTTGTGATCGAGCAGGATGGGAAGAGCGTCCACGAAGAAGGAGGGTTCTGTTGCCGGGACGAGCCGTAGTGCGTATTCCGCTTCTGTCGCGTAGGGACTTCGCAACTTCTCGGTGATCATCCGGCGTGTGGGAGCATCCCATGTCAATTCGGCCGACTGGAGCCAGCGGTGTTTGAGTGCTCGAAGGATCGTCGCTTTGTACTCGCGCCCGAACCAAAAGAGCGCCATCGCCCAGGCCACGAACATCCCGAGCATGGCAAGACTGATTCCACGAAGCGTAAAACCGATGCCAACCGAGAGCGCATAGAGCAACAGTGCCGCAATGCCTAAGGCCATCGGCTCGACAACCCCTCCAATTGTTTGTTGGGCGCGATGGCGCTCATGCACGTCGAGCGGCTGGAGCGCAATGGCGAGCGCCGGCACATGCACAGCATCCGACCAAAGTTCGACCAGCAACATAGCGGCTGTGAACGACCAGATCATAGTGGTCGCCATGGAAGTTGCAGTCGCGGCAAGTCCTCCCGCAGTGATTGCAAAAAGCCCGATCGGCAAGACAACGCTCGTTCGGGCCAGCCCGAATTTGTTAAAGAGCCTGCCAACGAGACCGACTTTGAGGATGAGGCTCGCCAGTTGGGCCACGCCGAGGAAGATACCGAGGAAGCGGGCAATCTGCGCCATGTTCATGCTGCGCAACTCGATCTCTCGGAGGAATCCATAGTCGATGCACGTCATCGCAACGATTGCGGAGAACGTAACCATCGCCACACTCGCGAGGTAGTTGTTGTGCCGGAGGAATCCAAACGCCGATTGATGTTTCGGAACATGCTTCGTGCTACTGGACGGGACCGGATGGCTCGAGTCGGCGGCGTGGTGTTCCAGCGCGTGCCCGTAGTTTCTGACAATTCGCTGGAGAAAATAGACGCTTGCTGCTGTTCCCAACGAGGAGAAGATCAGGAGATCGGGCACCTGCAAAATGTTGAGTAACAACGGCACCGAGAAATAACCGAGTATCTTTGCAAGGAAAGAACCCGAGTCGATGAGGCTAAAAAGTCGCTTACTTTGCCTGACATCGAAGAGCCGTGAGGAAAGCGTCCAGAATTCATCGTCGGAGACATAGTTCAGCAACCGGGACCAAACGAGGAGACCGAACGCAATCGCGAGCGATGCAGTCGGACCTGAATGGAACATCGTGAGCCGAAGCGCCACCGTACCGGCAACGAGCAGCAGGAGTACGAGCCTGAGCATCCGAGCTTGGCCGACGGCGTTTTCAAGACGTTCCGAAGCATAGCTAACAAGAAACTCAAGAGCCGCCGCAGCCGCGAACGCGCCTGGCAGGTAATCGATTGGAAAGGCAGCAAGAAAGATTGGAAGAGCAGCAGAGACCAGATAGGCGACCCCAGTCCCCAGAAAGAACGAGTGCGCCCAAAGGAGCGCAACCGGACGGCGCTCGTTCGAACGAAGATTCAGCGCGCGAGCTACGGCGCGATTCGCCCAACGGCGCTGTTGAGGTACACTCATTGCACAAAGATAACTCTATTCCGGCGCGATCGACTACGATCGGATCGAGTTCGTTCGGATCGACCACGATGGCATCACCCACGAAGTTCCTCGACAACGTCGAAACACTCGCTTCGGACATCATACGTGCATTGCCACCAGGATATAGCTATCACTGCTACGAGCATACGGCGATGGTCGTCGATAACGCACGGATGATCGCACGAGGTATCTCCCTTTCCGAGTACCAAACGTCCCTCTTGCTCATCGCCGCGTGGCTGCACGATGTTGGCTTTCGCGTCACCTATTCCGGCCATGAGAAGGAGAGCCGCACCATCGCGCGGAATACCCTTGCCAACGACTTGAGCCAGGAAGACATGGAAAGTGTGGAAGGGGCCATCCTCTCAACCGAGATTCCTCAGAGGGCGCCCAACCTGATCGCCGAGCTGCTCTGCGATGCCGATCTGTTGTATTTGGGTGGCGACCAATTCTTCACGTGGAGCTCGAGGCTACGGGAAGAACACCTCCGAGTGCTTGGGCGCAAATACACCGATCTGGAATGGTGCGAATTTAACATTCGGTTTGTCCGAAGCCACACCTTTTTCACCGAATTTGCGCGCGAGCACTACGACGCGGGTCGTGCGAAGAACCTCCACGCGCTCGAAGCAATGCGAGAAGCGCTTGTGACGCAAGAATAAGCCTCGCACCGCTCTCCGCAACTACTTCTTCATCAGCACTTCAACGGCCTTCTCGAGCTGAAGATCGCGACCCTGCGCAACGGACTCCGGATCGTTGTTGACCATGTAGTCCGGCTCCAATTCCTGACCTTCGAGATACTTGCCCTGCATATCGAGCACACCAACCTGCGGAATGCCAAAATAAAGCGAGTTATCCTGTAACGTCTCCCACCAGACTGCGGTCGCGGTGCCGGGCACCGGCATTCCGACGATCTTCCCGATACCGAGCGCACGGTACGTGAATGGGAAGAAGTGTGCGTCGCTATAATTGCTCTCGCTCACGAGCACGACCGATGGCTTCGACCATTTCTCGGTTGGTTCGCTGCCAAGCTTTTGATGGCGCGGGAAGAACTTGACGTACTCTTTTCCATTCAGTAGAGTCGCAAGCTCATCGTGGAGCCACCCGCCACCATTGAACCGCGTATCGACGATCATCGCCGTCTTGTCATTCTCGCGTCCAAGAATTTCGGAATAGGCGTGCCGGTAGCTGTCATCGCCCATGCCGCGCACGTGAACGTATCCGATGGTGCCGTGCGAAAGGCTATCGACTTCCAATCGGCGCGACTTGATCCATCGCTGATAAAGGAGTTCGCCCTCTTCATCGCGCGAAATCGGTTTGACGATCTCTTCCCATGACGAATCCTTCTGCGGATTGTAGAGTGCGAGCCGCGTCGGCTTGCCAGCTTTGCGATTTAGAAAGAGATTGAAATCAACGGTGGGTGTGATAGTCTCATCGTCGATCTTGAGAATGACCGTGCCAACTTTGACTTTTGTTGATGACGCATCAAACGGTCCGCGCTCGATCACTTCCTGAATCTTGATGCCCTTGCCGGTATAACCGGGATCATAGAACGCGCCGAGCGAGGCCGTTGCGTTTTGTTCGGGATTCGGTGGACGATAGCCGGAGCCGGTATGCGACGCATTCAACTCGCCCAGCATCTCGCTCAGCATCTCGGCGAAGTCGTAGTTGTTGTTGATGTAAGGTAGAAACCGCGCGTAAGCCGACTTATAGCCGTTCCAATCCACACCGTTCAGATCTTCGACGTAGAACTTCTTCAGCACCTGCCGCCAGACGTGCTCGAACATGTAAGCGCGCTCCTCGGGGCTGTTCAACTCCATACCCGCGCGGTACCCGACGTGCTTCTCGCTTCCGTTGGCGGTGTCGATCTTCGTGATGTTGCCGCCGTTGAGCAAATACAATTCTTTTCCGGCATCGTCCATCACGAGCGCGCCGCCTGGCGATGAAAGTTTCGTCAGCATTTTAGTCTCGCCATCGCGAAAGATGTGGACCCACAGCGCGCCGCCCTTCGGATAACTGGTAAGATAGAACAGCCGCTCGCCATCGCGAGAGAGTACCGCATCCGACATGCGCGAGGAGTTGATCGTGAGCCGCGCCACGCGGTCTTCGATATTTTTCAGGTCGATGGTGATCGGCGGGATGACCTTCTTGGTGGTCTCCGTCGAATCTTTCGGCTCCTTCTTCTTGCCTTCTTTCTTATCTGCCGAGTCTTTCGTTTCCTTCTCGGCTTGCTTCGAAAGGTCGTACTCCGCGCGCGTCAGGCGGAAGCGGTCGAAAGCCGCCTGCGTGAAGAACATCCCGAAGACGTCCGTTTCTACGGCGTTGCTGGCATGTGTGCGCAGCCCCTGCCGATCGCTGAACCAATACATCATCTTGCCGTCAGCGGACCACACCGGATGCGAATCGTCATAGCCGCTGTTCGTCAAGTTTATGATCGGCTCTTTGCCTTGTGCGTCGATCAGGCCGACCTCGTTGGACCAGCGGTTGTGATCGAGAAACTGGACCAAGAACCACTTGCCATCCGGTGACCAGTCGTACCATTGGTCGCCATCCGTGTAGGAATAGTTGTGCGTCGAATCCATAATGGTGCGAATGGCGCGCGACTTCAGATTAATCACTTTGAGATTCGTCCGCTCTTCGAGATATGCGACCTCCTTGCCATCGGGCGAGTAGTGAGGCTGGAACGTCTCCTGATCGCTCGCGATGACGGTCTCTTCCTTCAGCGTCGTCGATACGTAGAAATATGGCTCTTCCTTGTGTACGATCTTGGTCTCGAAGATCTTCCAGCTATTGCCGCGCTCGCTCGCATAGAGGATGGACCGGCCATCGGGGCTGAAGCTCACGTTGCGCTCTTGCTCCGGCGTGTTCGTGATCCGCTTCGTGATGTCGTAGTCCATCGACGCGACGAAGACATCACCGCGAATGACGAACGCGAATTCTTTTCCATTCGGCGAGACGGCGAACTCTGTCGCGCCCGATGTCAGCGTTGAGAAATTCGTGCTGTTGGATTTCTCGGTCGGTGTGATCTCGATAGACACCTTCGCCGGTGCGTTGCTGCCGGCCGGCAGAGTATAAATCTCACCGTTGTACCCAAACGCAAGCGTGCCAGTTTGCGCGCTGCTCAGGAAGCGGACGGGATGCTTGTCGAATGTAGTAACTTGAGTGGTCTGCTCCGGATGCGCGAGCGGAAGCTTCCAGACATTGAGAGAACTGCTCTTCTCCGAGAGATAAAACACGCTACTTTCATCGGGACTCCAAACCGGATTGCGGTCCTCACCGACGAAGTTCGAAAGCTTGGTGTGCTTCTTGGTCGTGCGGTCATAGAGCCAGATGTCTCGTGCGATGCTCGCCATCTCGTGCTTGCGCCACTCGTTCTCGTAGCCTTTGCGGTCCTGATAGAGAATGCGGTTGCCCGCGCGGTCCAACTGCGCGAGTTGTGCGGGCGTGGTAAGGATTTGCTTTGGCATTCCGCCGTTCACGGAGACCGCATAGAGTTCAGCGAGGACTCCACTCGGGAATTGCGCATTGAGAACGTTGTCCATGCGCTGCGCGGAGAAGAGGATCGAATCGCCGTTCGGCGTGAAGCAGGCCGGGATTTCGCTCGCGGTATGCACGGTGAGCTGCTTCGAGATGCCACCCGTTGCGGGGACGAGGAAGACATCGAAATTCCCGTTGCGGTCGCTGGCATACGCGATCCACTTGCCATCCGGCGACCAGACCGGACTGAAGTCATACGCAAGATGCGTCACGATCGCCGTGGCGCGGCCACCCTTGCTGGCGACAGTGTAGATGTCGCCCTGATACTCGAAGGCGATGGTGCTCCCATCCGGCGAGATGGCCGGATACCGCATCCACAGCGGATGCGTGCTCACCTCATTCGTCTGTGCGAACAGCGCAGGAGCGAAGAGCGATGAACTTGAAACGACCAGAATGAAAAGAGCGCGGTAAAAATGTCGCATCAACAGAATTCGATAAATGGGAATGGGCATGACTAACCACCGGAAGGGCACACTTGTTGCGCGAATGATACGCTGGGAGTTCGCACCCGCCTAAGATACGTCGTTACCTCAGAATAACAACCTTGCGGCTCACAACCCCACCCGTCCCGCTCAACCGGAGGTAGTACTCGCCTTCCGGTACGCCAGACACGTGAAGCGAGAAGACATTGTGTAGGGACGTGCCGCGCACGTCCTGCGCCGGAATGGCAACGCGCCCCAGGGCATCGTACAACTTGATGGTGAGGGCGCCAGGGTCGGCGAGATCATCGGTGATCTCATCTCCGCCCACCACGCGGACGTGGATTTCCGACTGTGCCGGATTGGGCGTGATATTATCAATGATAAACGCGCCCGACTGCATCAACTCGCGCATCGGGTTATCGCCGCAACGGGATATGTACGTGAACTGCGAGCCGGCGCTGTCGAGCGTGGCGATGCAATCGTTCGGATAGAGCGGCGCATTGCCGAGCAGAATGTTCGAAAGCGCAAGCGACGTCTGAAGTGACTTTGCGAGATAAACTTTGAACGTTAGTGTTCCGATGGTATCGCTTGCGGGCACGGGGGAGAGCTTAAAGTGCTGCGTCATCTGGCCGTTGGTATTCGGTCCGCTCACGACCGTCAGCCCCGCGCCGATCGTTGTATCGACATACGACAGCAAATCGTCATCGTGCGTGAGATCGAATGTGACCGAGTCGAGCAGCGCACGCCGAAGCGCGCTGCCACCCGTGAGGACTAACGTGTATGTTACCTTCGTGCCGGCTGTCGCGCTATCGTTTTGCAATATCGCTAACGACACATGCTCGGGATAGATGATTGTTAAGATATTGAGCGGGATCGTATCAATCGGAGAAATAACGGCTTTGCTGTAGATGAAGAGCTTCCCGAGAATTTCCGCTGGCGCACCGACGGTATCGGGCGCGATGTGGAACGTGAGCGGCACGGAGTCCTTGGGCGAAATTATAATCGGGAATTTCGCCTGCGAAGTGAAGGACTTATTATCGAATGCGATGCTATCAACGACGAGCGTGTCACAGCCGTTATTCACGATCTCGAAGGTCGTGTCGCTGGACTCGCAAACATACATCGGTTCAAATAACGCACTCGTGATAGATGGGACCATGTATGACTCGCCCGGAATGATCGTGCCGGCGATCCACACGCTGGTATCGCGCATCGGTGACGTACTGTTGCGAGCGTATTGGTATCGGATGGTGTCCGTATGGATGCCTTTGATGTTCGTGCCGAATCGGATAGTGAAAATAGTGCTATCTCCTGGCAGCACGAACGGTGGCAGCGGAGTCAGTAGCGAAATGGAGGTATCCGCACCACCATTGACAATTCCGGAAAGCTGCGCCGGCGTCAGAAATAGTGTATCGCAGCCGAGATTGCGGATGGTGTCGTGCAGAGTGATCTCGCCCTTGCAGAATGTGGCCGTGTCCACATCGAGCGACGCGCGGCTCATCTGCATGATGCCATAGTGCGGATACCCGGTGCCGGAGAGCGGCAACGCGATCTGCTTCGTTTCGCCGGATGTGACGCGGAGTGTGAGCTTCCCGGTGAACGTGCCGGTATCCGGCGCGCCGAACTCGATGGGGATCGAAAGCAATTTCCCCGGCTGGACGATGATCGGCAGCGTCACATTCGGCAACGTGAAGCCTGCGCCCGCGATTGCGATCTGAGTGATAGTATCCGGCGTGCAGCCTTTGTTGATGAACGTGGCGAGGGTATCTTCGAGTCGCGAGCAGAGAATTGGCCGCGCGAGCGAGAGCACGGAGTCGCGCGTGATGAGCGCGACGCCGGGCAGCGCGAGCATTCGGACGGGTATCTTTTTCTGATACGATGTCAGTGATCCATAAGCGGTGTCATTTCCCATAAACCACCGCCAGTCGAAGAATGCGAGCGCGGAGTCCATGCCGGGAAAGTGCGCGAAAACTTCGACGCTGTCGGAGAATGTGCCGATGGTATCGGTGGCATCGAACCGGAAGAGGAGCGAATCGCCGTGTCCGAGCCGCACGGTATCCGGCAGAGAGTGAACGAAGCTGAGGCGTGCGGCAACTCTTCCGGGGATCAGTACAGAATCGACCACGATGGTCTGGCACGAGTCGAGCTTGAGGTATGCAGCCTCGGTGTCGGCCATGCAACTGCTGGCAAGCGTCGGCGGCGGCATTAGTTGGGCGGTCGGAATCGCGACGACGTGGACAGTCCGGGTTTCGGACCAACTCGAACATTCCCAGTGGTTGTCGAATTTGAGGACGACGTTACTTACAGGGTGATGGGGGTCGTACAAGAGCCAGAGCGTATCTCCATTGCCTCGGCGAAGGGTGTCGATCGACGTGCGAGCTAGAAGCGAGAAATCGCCGAGGCTATCGTTCAAGATACTCATCTTCTCCGAAAGCCCATCGACATCGGCATGGAACGGAATTGGGATCCGCATCAGATTGCAGGTAGATATCATCTGCAGCGGCACGTTGAAGGTATCATCCTGCATGAGCGGCATGCCGTTGGAATCGGTCATGTTCGGACCACTGTGGAGATCGTCCAGCCCGCCGGTGGTTGTCATGAAAAAACTGCCATTCTGTACGACCACGTGCTCGCCCATCGGTCCGAAGACATAGAGCGACGGATAGGGACCGGTGCTTACGGTGATGACGGATTTCCAATGGAGGCCATCGTCCGTAGAACGATACATTCCCCCCTGTGAGGAAATGTAGGATGTGACACTTGCTCCGGCGAGATACTCCGATTGTGGGCCGGAGCCCGTAAGGACCGTATTCCAAGTTATTCCGAAGTCGGTCGATCGGAACGCGGTGCCCCAGGAATTGGGACAGACATAGACGTTGTGGCACGGATCTGCGAACGCCCCAGTGCTGGCCGCGTCGACCATGGTCACGCCGCTGGTGCCCCACGTCACTCCCCCGTCGTTCGAGACGTAGATATTCCCGTTGCCCTGCGCGATGCAGTGCATGGTGTCTAATCGCGCGAACACCTTCATCGGATTAGTGAGGATCCGGATATTTCCCGTGCCGTCGGCGTAAACGTCATTCGCGTTGGTCAGACCGAGTCCGGAAAATTTCCAATTCCGCCCGGAATCGGTGGAGACGATGAGATCGGCGTTTGTCGCGGCGTAAAGTATACCCTGGATCAATCGGAGGGCGCGAATGGAGTTAATACCGGTGGGCATATTTGCCGGTTGCCAGGAGATGACCGGGTAGAAGAGAATACAAATGCGGCCGCTCACGGCAACTACGCCATGGATGGGATCGAGATAAATCATTGCAGTAACATTACCACCCAGGAATCCGCCGGTGAGTTGCCACTGCGGCCAGGCCTGAGCCCGAGCATTCTTCGCGCCGAAGCTCGCCGCGAAGGTTATCACTACGATCGCAAGCAAGACACGCTTAACCCACATCCATTTTGCCATTCTTCCGGTTCTTAAGTTGAGAGCGGCCCTAATATAAGAAGACCCACGAAACCCCAAAAGGTTACAGCCATGACGCAAATAATTCGGGCACTCGACGAGAAATTCGCCTGTGCCACCGGTTCAACGCATTCAGTATGCCACTTCGTTCAGAAACAGGTTGGCGCAGAAATAGGGTGCTATCGCTTTGATGAGAACCGGCCTTTGTGGCCATCGCGTGAAAAAGCCGTATTTTTGTAGGAGAATAACGTGACACTATGCTCCAGAACTACATTCCGATCGCTCTCATGCTCGTCATCGCCGCCGTATTCGGCGTGGTGATGGTGAATCTCAGCCGCTGGATCGGCCCGCGCCGGCCCAATTTCCAGAAACTCTCGACGTACGAATCGGGCATGATCCCGGTCGGCTCGACGCGCGAGCGCGTCTCGATCAAGTATTACGTAGTCGGAATGCTCTTCATTATTTTCGACATCGAACTCGTCTTCCTCTATCCGTGGGCTGTCACGTTCAGCAAATTAGGAGCGTTTGCCCTGTGGGAGATGTTTATTTTCATTGCGCTGCTCTTCGTGGGATACATCTATATCCTGAAGAAGGGCGCGCTGGAATGGGATTAGGTTTGTAGGGACGTGCTGCGCACGTCCGGGCGTTCGCAGAACGCCCCTACGGGAAACATTATGATCGAAGAACTTCAATCGGAAGGATTCATAACCAGCAAGATCGACGATCTCGTCAACTGGGCGCGCAGCAATGCCATTTGGCCGATGCCGCTCGGGATTTCGTGCTGCGCGATCGAGATGATGCACTTCGCCGGACCGCGCTACGACGTGTCGCGATTCGGCTCCGAAGTGTTTCGCTTCTCGCCGCGACAGTCCGATCTGCTGATCGTTGCTGGCACGGTGACGTATAAGATGTCGAAGGTCGTCCGCAAGATTTACGATCAGATGCCTGCGCCGAAGTGGGTGATCGCGATGGGAGTCTGCACGGTCTCGGGCGGGATTTACCGAACGTACTCGGTGGTGCAGGGGATCAATCAGTTTTTGCCGGTCGATCTCTATGTGGTCGGCTGCCCGCCGCGGCCGGACTCGCTGCTCAAGGGTCTTATTATGATCCAGGACAAGATCAAACACGATCACCCGTTCAAGCGCGGCACGATCATCGATTCCGCCAAGAATCAGCAGCCGATGGAAATTCCGATTCCAATAATCGAAGGACCGGCATCGTCGGCGATGCCTCGACAAAGCGAGCGCAGGATCGTTACCGTATAAGAGCACATGTTTAGCTTCGAACAACTCAAAGAGACCGACCCCACACTCACCTTCGAGCGCGTCGATGTCACCGGCGATGAATGCGCTATCCTACCGCGCGAGCGGATGCTGGACGTCGCAAAGCGGCTGAAGCACGAGTTCGGATTCCTCCAGATGATGGATGTGCTCGGCTCTGCCCAACGGGAAAAAAAGGGTGGCTTCGAGGTCACGTACAATCTCCGCAACCATGTGACCAAGCAGCGCATCTTCCTCAAGGTCCGTTGCGACGAGCGCGATCCGCATGTGCCGTCGCTCTACTCGGTGTGGGAAGGTTGCAACTGGCACGAGCGCGAAGCGTATGATATGTACGGCGTGATTTTCGATAACCATCCCGATCTGCGGCGCATGTACATGCCGGAAGATTTCGAGTATCATCCACTGCGTAAGGACTTCCCGCTCATGGGCATTCCGGGCTCGATCCCGCTGCCGCATCATGAGGATGCCGATCCGAGATTTGACGTGGCGAACCGGGGAGAATAATTAGATTTTTATGGCTCTCATCGACGAAGAAGTATTACTCGAGCAACCCACCTTCCAGGAAGTACCACCGCGCCAGCGTATTCTCGAAGCGTTGATGTCGAAGGACACGACGGTCTCGCGGGATGAGGACTCGCTCGAAAACGAGATGGTCCTCAACATGGGACCGCAGCATCCCGCGACGCACGGCGTGCTCCGCGTGTTGCTTCGTTTAGATGGCGAGACGGTCGTCAGCGCCGAAACCGAACTCGGCTATCTTCATCGCGGCTACGAGAAGCTCGCGGAGAATATGACGTACCACGAGTACATCCCGCATACGGACAGGCTCGATTATATTTCGCCGATTGCGAATAACGTTGGCTACGTGTTGGCCGTCGAGAAGCTGATGAAAATCGAGCTTCCGCGCCGCGCACAGTACACGCGCGTGATTTGCTGCGAGTTGGCGCGTATCTCGTCGCACTTGTTGGCGCTTGGCGCGCTCGCGATGGATATTGGTGCGCTGACCGTGTTCGTCTGGGCATTGCGTGAGCGCGAAAAGCTTTACGATATTTTCGACGTGCTGACGGGCGTCCGCTTCACGGTAAGTTACATGCGCATCGGTGGCATGGCGCAGGATATTGGCGAAGACGCAATCCGAATGCTCAACGCATTCTTAGAAGGCCTGCCGGACGCGATGAAGGACATCGGCTCGATGCTGAACAAGAACCGCATCTTCCTCGAGCGCACATCCGGCATCGGCATCATGCCGCAGGACGAAGCACTCGATCTCGGCTGGACCGGACCGAACCTGCGTGCGTCAGGGCTTGCCGTTGATCTACGGCGCGACAATCCCTACCTCGTTTACAACGAACTCGACTTCGATGTCATCACGCGCACCGAGTCCGACGTGCTTGCACGGTATTGGTGCCGGTTCTACGAAATTGCCGAGTCGGCGAAGATCATCCGGCAGGCGCTTGACAAACTTCCGAAGGGTGATTATTTTGCGCGCGACGTAAAGAAGGTCCTTCCGCGCAAGAGTCAGGTCTATTCGAAGATGGAAGACCTGATTAACGACTTCATGCTGGTGAACTTTGGTCAGTCCACTCCGGTGGGCGAAGCATATCACGGCATCGAAGCCGCCAAAGGCGAGCTGGGTTGGTATCTCGTTTCGAATGGCTCCGGCTTCCCATGGCGCAGCAAGATCCGCTCTCCAAGCTTCAACAGTTTGCAGGGACTCTCCCGTCTGCTCGAAGGTGCCATGATCTCCGACGTCGTCGCCATCATCGGCTCGATCGACCCGATCATGGGCGAAGCGGATAAGTAAGTTTATCTGTCGAACGCCTCGCGCGCCTCGATGGCGTAATCACGAGTTGATGTATCGCCAGCGCCCACGCTGGATCGCGATGACTTCGCCGTCGTCGTCGCACTCGTAATCGCCTGCGAAAGCAGCTCCTGCATCTGCTCGGCGGTGAGTCCTGTTGTGAGTCGCCCGCCTTGCGCAATGGCAAACTCGCCGGTCTCTTCGCTGAGCACGAGCGACACCACATCGGCCTGCTCCGAAATACCAAGTGCCGCGCGATGGCGTGTGCCGAGCATCTTATTTCCAATTTTCTCAACCGATGTCAGCGGCAACGTGCAGCGTGCCGCTTCGATGTAGCGGTCCTTGATCACAACCGCGCCATCATGCAGCGGACTCTTGCGGTTGAAGATCGAGACCAGCAATTCCTTCGAGACCAATGCGCGAATCGGCAGACCGGTATCCACAAACAGCTTGATGTCGGTTGTGCGAATGATGATGATGAGTGCGCCCTCGCCGCGCTGCTTCAACTCTTCCAGCGCGCCGACGATGAGCGCGGCGTACTCCTTCACGTCGAACCGGATAAAGAATTTCACGACCGGATTGCGCCCCAGGAACAGCAGCAATCTGCGAAGTTCCGGCTGGAAGAGAACGATGAGCGCGATAACCCAAATGTCTGTCAGCGTCTTGAGCAGCCAGGAGAGCGCCTTCATGTCCGCCGCGCGTGCAACGAGCGAGCCGGCGATGACGAGCAGCAGACCGAGAAAAATCTGCGCCGCGATCGTCCCGCGCATCGCGACGTACAAACGGTAGAACAAAAACGCCACCAGCAGGACGTCGATCACGTCCACCCAGGATACGTTCAGAATGCCGATGCGGAAGAGATCCAAGCCTTAACCTCCAAACCCTTCCCTCGCCGAGAGCGGGGAAGTTTCGGTTGCCCTTTCCTGCTCGCTCATATGTCCCGGCAGTTCGTGGAATTTCTCGTAGGCTTCAATGATGTCGCGGACCAACTTGTGGCGCACGACGTCGCCTTTGTTGAAATAGACGAACTGAATGCCCTGGACATCTTTCAGGACTTGTTGAATCTGTATCAGACCCGATTGCTGCCGCGATGGCAAGTCGATCTGCGTTTGGTCGCCGGTGATGATCGCTTTCGAGCCCGCGCCTAAGCGCGTAAGGAACATCTTCATCTGCATCGACGTGGCGTTCTGCGCTTCGTCGAGGATAACAAATGCGCTGTTGATCGTGCGGCCACGCATGTAAGCGAGCGGCACAACCTCGATCGTCCCGCGCTCAACAAAAGTCTTCGTCTTCTCGACGGTCAGCATCTCTTGCAGCGCATCGTAGAGCGGCCGCAAGTAGGGATCGACTTTCTGCGCCAGATCGCCCGGCAAAAATCCTAAGCTCTCGCCAGCCTCCACCGCCGGCCTTGCGAGGACGATCTTGTTGACCTCGCGATTCTTCAGCGCCGAGACTGCCATCGCAACGGCAAGATATGTTTTGCCTGTGCCAGCCGGACCAATGGCAAAGACAATATCATTGCGCTTGACGGCTTGATAATAATCTTTCTGCGTCGGAGTCTTCGCGCGGATAGCATCGTGATGCGCGAAGAGGATGACCGAATCGAGATCGTCGCGAACGGTCACATCGTGCGAACCGGTCTCAATCAGATCGAGGATGGTCGCGACATCACGCGAAGAAAGTTTGCCCGTCTTGGCGAGAATAAAGTTGAGTTCTTTGAAGACGCGCTCGACCTGCGCGACTTCTTCCGGAGCTCCTCGCACCGTGACGGTATCGCCGCGCGCCACAATCGAGGCGTCAAACTTCTGCTCGACTAAATGGAGGTACTGATCGGCAACGCCGAGGATGGCGACCGGATCGCCCGGTGAGATTTTGATCTTACGCTCGATAACTTCCATAGGGGCCAGAACCTGGATTACACGGATTTAGGCGGATTACGCGGATTGATTTTTCGGATTTGATTTTTGGATATTGTGGAATCCGCTGGTATGAGAAGCAAGCCAAAAAGTGTGTGAATCACTCCGCAAAAAATGTTATGCAATAATTAAGCGGATTATCGGACGAGGATAAATCCCTTAATCGTCCGCGTAATCCGCCTAAATCCGTGTAATCCTGGTTCGTATTGCTAATCCAGGTTCTGGATCTTAATGCTTCCGATGCCGGTATCCCGTGAGATCCTTGTCCTGCTCGGTGATGGGCGACTTCTGGATCGTAAGCTGCCAGCCCGGCTGGATGACGTCGGGATTATGGATCAACTCCATGTTGGCGCGCCAGATCTTCGGCCACGCAAACGGATCGTTGTAGATGTCCGGCTTCTTCGCGATGTTCCAGAGGCAGTCGCGGTCTTTGCGCCACGTGCCGACGGTGTACATCATGTTCGCCGGGACCATGCCCTTCTTGAGCTGCTGGTAAGCGCTCGAGAGAGCGGTGACGCGGCGCATGTGGTCGGGAATCAGCGATAGCTTATTGTCCCGCAATGCGCGGATGGCCAATTCGAGCGCCTTCATGCGGTCGCCCATCTCTCCCAACTGCGCGGGCGACATGCCACGCAATGCCGAAAGCTCCTGCTCGTCGCGGGCAAGTTGCTCACGGTAGGCATTGTAGCCGTTGCGGTCGGAGCCGCACATGGCATAGAGATTCTCGCGGCACTTGGTGTTGTCGGCCATGCGCTGCTGCACGTCGGCGGCCGCCTTGTCAGCGTCGGCCTTTGTTCTCGAGACTTGCGATTGCAGATCGCCAATCTCGGTGTGGCGAAGTTTGATCGTGGAATCGGCTTGGTCCTTCGTGAACTCCTGCGGGTACTGAGCGAAAGCGCTCGTCGCGGCCGAAGCGCTGACGAAAAGAGAAGCCGCAATAATAAGTAGTGTCTTTTTCATGGTGTTGCTTCTCCTTTCTTATTTAGAGGTCTTCTTTTTACCCTTCATCGCCTTTTCGGGCGCGGGAGGAGGCGCGAGCCGCCAATCGGCAGAGTCGGCCCAGACGTTCGGCCATTTTGCAAGACCTTCCTGGGTGCCGCGTGTATCGGCCTGACAATCGGCCAGATCGCGGTCGGCACTGGCAAGCTTGCCTTTTGCATCGCGCAGGTTGTTTTGGGCGCTCTGCAAGTCGCTGCGGAGTCCCTCGCGCTGTTGATCGAGATCGCGTAGTGTTTTCATTTGCTCCTCGGTCGCTTTGTTCGAGCAGCTTGTGAGCATCGGCATCACGCCGAGTGCTGCAAGAGCTAGACACATTGCCACGCGAGAGCGCAGGTGATGAGTTAGTCGCATAATGCTCTCCATATTGTTAAGTGCAAACAAGGATCTAAATTTCTCATTTTGAGGGCAAATGACGTGCCGGAATCCCCGGCCCGTGAGCATTTGTCGTTTCTTCGTCCTATTTTGCATCACAAATATCGCACATTCTTGGGGTCAATGCAAGGAAATCGCGAATTTTGACCGGGAATTAATCGCTTCCGGCCTGTTTTGGGTAGTGCCGGAGGATCTACCATGAACCGCTATCGGACGCTTCGCGCGTCGCTCCTGGCGACAACGCTCATCTTCTCTCTGACAACTGGGGCATACGCTCAGCGATGGGAGCCGTTGCACACCCCAATAGAAAGTACGAACAGCTGGCCGGTCACGTCCGGCGCGATGCTGGTTCGCGACGGGGATAACTTGGTGTGGGTACCGTCATCTTCGGTTGAACCGTTGATCCTTCGTGGGCAAAACGAGAAGTCGGTTCTGAACACCAAGCCAGCCGTGGCACCCGATCAGATGGACTCACCCACCGACATTCCGAATATTCAACTTCCGCCGATTCCTTTCGACTCCACATCAATCTTGTCAGCGCCGGATATTGCGGGATTAGGCGGCTCATCTTCAGCTTTTGGTGCGAAGGGTGACGTATTCAATGGCAGAGTCCTTGGACGTGATGACGGGATACTCTTGAAGAGTTGGAATGGCTGGGACCACGATCTCGATCCGGGAATTGTGTGGCGCGGGACAGCCGATTCGGTGCCGTTTAAAGTTAGACCGCTGGACTGTGTCATCCCGCAGCATGGCACCCTATACATCAATGAGGGTGACGTTGGTGGGTCGTTCAGCATTGGCGAGAACGGAATCATCACCACCGACTCCGTTGTGAACGGCGGGTCCTTTAGTAATGGTCCAATCATCAGTGGCTCCATCGTTCTTGGCGATGCGTTCGGACTCGGCGGCCAAAAGCACGATCACTACTACCTGAAGGACGGCAAGCGCTACTACATGCAATACACCTGGCCCGACAAAACCGCGCCAAAGATGGAAGAGCGCGTGGGCACGAGCGACATCTGGCTGATTGGCAGCAGCGCCGCTGGTCCGAAGAAATAGGAATACTCCACAATTAAGAAAGGACTTAGACTATTGAGCAAGCTCATCTTGGTTTTCATCGCAACCTTCGTCGTTCTCATCGGGTGCATGTGGTTCGTGCGTAGCATGGGGTGGATCACCAGCACCGAAGAGCTGGTCCCCATGATCGCCGGATTCATGGGTGCCTTCGGGGCCGTTACCTGGATTCGCTACAAGCGCAAGACCGCCTGAAGCAGTCTTACCGCAGCCGCATAACCGGAAGCCGCTCCACGCGCCCGTTCATCCGCACGAGGCACTCAAAGACCCCTGTAGCGCAACCGTCCCCGGTTGCGCCCCCGGTTGCGCAATCCCACACAAAGCGATGCTCCCCCGCATCCAACTCACCAGCAAACAACCGCGCAACTTCCACGCCCAGCAGGTTCACGACCGAGACCTCCGCATAGCCTCTTGCCTCCGGCGTGAAGGAAATGGTTGTTGATTGGGAGAAGGGGTTGGGGTAGCTGCGAAGCTCTCGCTTTGTCGGTATCGGCTGCGACACCGCAGCCGGGCCAATCATCTCGGAGAGCGGGCGACGCCAGACACCTGACCAAGTTCCAACATATACGATGGAGTTTGATATTGTGATTGCATTGATGGGGGTCTGCGGCAACCCACTGTCAACCTCTGACCATGAAGCTCCATAATCCTTCGACAAGAACAAACCAGAGGGATCAGACCCAGCAAAGACTAAGCTATGGCTCGCCGCGAGTGACGACACGCTCTTGGATGTATAGCCCGAATCAGCCGTTATCCATGTCACTCCCCGATT
>JADGPZ010000002.1 GCA_017882165.1 Candidatus Kapaibacterium sp. | reverse complement strand
GTTCGAGCAACACCGATTGAGGCATTGCGGCGGCAGGTGCCAGAATCTAGAAAATTGAATTTCTAGAAGCGGAGTTGCTTTGGCTAACTAAAAAACTTGTTGTAGAGTTTATCCTGAAGCACAGCCACTTCCTCGCGGGCCGCTACCACCATAGATCGGTCTTGACCTGGTATGAGCTGAACTACCGGTTCTGCATGTACTTTCTCTACACCAGTTGCCGCCTGGAGAGTGTAATCGTAGAAAGTGATGCCATTTCTGCTACTACCAACATAGAGCTGGGCGCCGTCGAAAGCCCCTGGGAATCGCCTCTCTAATTTTCTTAGTTGATGCTCAGCTGAGTAATCGGCTTCTACCGACGCAATATCGAATTTAATTCCCTCAGCCTGGAGGGCCTTAGCCATGCGGCCGACTGATTCACCAGTTTGGATGTACTCCGTTACTATGAGTGTTCGGTCTCCCAGCGTTGACTTGATTTGCTCCAGGCGGCTCTGGATTGCTTGAATCTTTAGATCTTGATCGTCCTGACCGAACCCATAAACTTGCCCGGCGGCCAAGAATAGTTCGGGAGGTACTGGTTGGTCATGCTCTTTGGCATACCTTCGCATTACCCCGCCCACTATTAGGCCGGGTAACCGGCCGCTTCTGTCGTCAATTAGCAAAGAGTCCCAACGCCCTTCCTTAATGGGCTCGGCGATTTGTTCTATGGTATCGCTCATTACTTGCTCGGTCCCCCGAAGCATCGCGAATGCCAAGGGCACAGCGATCAGTACCGCCGCTTGCGTACTCACCAGTGGCGCATAAAACGAAAGCGCCAGCGGATACCACGCCGGCGAATAGAGCACCGGAAGTAGAAATCCAAGCGGAAGAATGAGAACAAGGAGCCACGCGACGTTACGCGAAAGATGCTCGCCAGTGACCAACTTGCGGCCAACAAAAATAAGCATGATGATCGCCGCGAGGATTCGAGGATCGGTCACCACAAATCTGCCAACGTGGAACGCGAAATATGGAATGATGAGAAGGCTTCTCCATTCGAGAGTCAGCCCATGTGTGACAGGACTAACAGCACTAACCGGAACGTGCAATAACGAAGCAACATGGTTCGCATACCCCATGAGCGGCGCGCCGATGAGGAAATCACCGGCCGGCATCTGCGAATTGGGCCGGGATTGAAGAGCAAAGATAACGATTGGGATGACGGCAACGAGGAAGAACTCGATACCATTGCGCCAGTGTCTTCGCAGGCTCTCGATCACGCCGAGCAGCGCGAGCGAAGCTGTTAGCACGAGGAACGAGGTTAGCTTCGTCTCCATAAGCAGGATAAGAAGAAGTGCGATAGCAACGTCGAGGACGAATCGAGTGCGGGCCGAGTCCACGTGCTTCGATCGTACATCAAGTAAGAGCAACACGTTTAGGAATATCACACTGCCGAAGACGAACGATGGGCTGAGTGCGTAGCTGCTCTGGTCTAGTCCGCCCCATCCGCTCACGAGGAACCATGCGGCCACGGCGAACCACGCAATCGCACGCTGCGCCGTAACACGCATCACAAATGCAAAAACGGATATCGCAAGCAGCGTATATCCAACCAATGGCGCAGCGAATGCAAGATCGCCGAGCGTCCGCTCTCGCGGGAAGAGCGCAAGCAACCGGTAGGTCGCATCATGATACTGCCACGGGCAGGCGAATTGATGCAAATCACGGAGCGTACCGAAGAGCCGGATGCCATGGACTTCACCGGCAAGCCACGGAATATCGACTCCGAAGAGTCCACGCGTGATAATGCCGCCATCCGGTGTGAAGTGGAATTGCTGAAGATTGTAAAGCCCAAAGAAAATAAGCACAGCGTTCAGCATCACGAACGCATCGCTGATTGAGCAGGCCATGCGTAACGGCAATCCAGCAAGCCGAGCGCCAATCCAAACGAGCGCGTAGCTCGGCACGAGGATCAGGGCAAAAAGTCCGAGGGCATCGAGGCCCGTGGCAAGCGGATAGTGAAAGATCCTGCACTCCGCAACGAAGAGCAGTGCGGCTGTGAGCAACAGAAGCCAGGGGCGAAGGGACCGCCCGCCGAACGTCACGGTGATACGATTAGCCTTCCGGTCGTGACCGAGCCATCCTGATCGAGTCGGTAGTAGTAGGCGCCGGGCGATGTCGTTTGGAGTGAGATCGAGCCATCCTCCGCGACACGCTCCGTCAGCACCGGCCGGCCGAGGACATCGGAGAGCGTAAAGAGCGCGGAAGTCGACGATTGCACGTGAATACTACCGCCACGGGGAATGGGGTTTGGCCAGACCGAAATTCCTATATGGGATGTGGCCGGAACAGAAGCCTTCAAAGGATGCAATAAGGTGTCAATATAGTTCGCGAGAAACTCCGGCTGCAGAGATTTCTGGATCGCGTTCCAATGCACATTGAACCAGGCCTGATGTTTCACAACATGGCCCATCCGATCGATCAGATACGCGCAGTTCGGCGCAGGACCAAACGCACGCCACCATTCATTGCAGGGTCCATCGAGGATGATCGGAGGCTTGATCGAGGGCGATGTTTGCCGCCGCAGCATTGTATCGACGAGCGCCTTGCGCGCGCCATACGTCGTGGGTTGCCGGTAGAGCACATTATCAAGTGAATCGTTCAGCACGACCCAATTTTGCCCGCCACGATAAAAATTCGGATCGATGATGGGATGCGCTTCGAGCGTGTAAATAATATAGAGCGAGATGCTATCGCCATAGCGCGTGTAGATCTGATTGATCTGCGGAATCATCTCCCGGAACACGTCGCACGTATAGCTGCCGGCGATGACCACAAGCGGTTTGTTCGCCGAGAGGAGCTTGCTCGCCGTAACGGGTAGGCTATCTATCGTGTAAAGCGTGAAATCCGGAATCGTATCGAATGGAAATTCCGGGTAAGCATTAAGGTCCCACGGCCCAGTGATGTTGTAAATGGGACCGGTGCAAATCGCCGCTCCGTCATCTGGCATCGCATCCAGCCCGATCGAGCCTTTCAGCGATGGTTGCGCCCGAAGCGTACTCACGAAGAAGAGAATGAGAACGATGAAGAGTGTTCGCATGACCGTGGGCAATTAATGATGAATTAATACGTTCGATCCTGGGAAAAAGTTTGACCTACAGCCCCACCCGGTCGAAAATGAGATCGACCGACCGCGCGGCCCATTTGGGATCGAAGGCTTTATCGAGATCCTGCGCCGAAAGCCGCTTCAGCACGTCGGGGTCTTTGTCGAGCAGCGACCGGAACGTTACTTCCGGCTGCGCGGCGTCGGCTGCTAACTCCCACACACGCATGGCGTTTCGTTGCACGATGGCGTATGCCTCCTCACGCGAGAGGCCGCTCTTCGCGAGTGCAAGTAATACCGGCTGGCTGAAGACCAGTCCGCGCGTTAGCCCAAGATTCCGCTTCATCGCCTCAGGATAGACGAACATCGTGCGGACCGTCCGCTCCATGAGGTCCAGCATGTAATCGAGCGCAATCGTCGCATCCGGTGCGATCACGCGCTCGGTCGAGGAGTGCGAAATATCGCGTTCGTGCCAGAGCGCGACGTTCTCCATCGAGGTCATCGCGTACCCGCGCATGAGGCGAGCAAGCCCGGTGACACGTTCGAGCGTGATCGGATTGCGCTTGTGCGGCATGGCACTCGAACCCTTTTGACCCTTTGAAAAATATTCTTCGACCTCGCGCACTTCGGTGCGCTGCAAGTGCCGCAGTTCGACCGCGATTTTCTCGAGGCTCGAAGCCACAATCGCCAGCGTCGTAAAATACTCGGCATGATGATCGCGCTGCACGATTTGCGTCGAGACGGGCGCCGGACGAAGCCCAAGTTCTTTGCAGACGTATTCCTCCACGCTTGGGTCGAGATGCTCGAACGTGCCGACGGCGCCGGAAATCTTGCCGACCGACATATTCCTGACGGCGTGTTCCATCCGTTCTTTGGCACGTCCGATCTCATCGTAGAAGACGGCGAGCTTGAGTCCGAAGGTCGTCGGCTCGGCATGGATGCCATGCGTGCGCCCGATGATCGGCGTGTACTTGAACTCCCGCGCCCGCACGGCAAGTGCTTCGATCAGTTTCGAGATGTCCTCGATAATGAGTCTCCCCGCCTGGACAAGCTGGAGCGAGAACGCGGTGTCCACCACATCGCTCGAAGTCATTCCGAGGTGGAGATACCGCGCGTCCGGACCGGCGGACTCAGCGATATTCGTGAGGAAAGCGACCACATCGTGCTTCGTTTCCCGCTCGATCTCATCGATGCGCGCCGGATTGAAGCGTGCTCGTTCGCGTATCCGGGCGGCCGTTCCTTCGGGAACGATGCCTAATTCCTCTTGCTTAGTAGTAGCAAGGAGTTCTATTTCAAGCCAGATCCGGTACCTGTTCTCATCGGTCCAGATTGCACCCATTTCGGGGCGTGTGTATCGAGGAATCATCTGCTGTTTCGGTATGTGTCTAACGTCGCGGAGTCGGAGTTAACACTCCGTCCCGTCGCTTAGTGGCAGATAGAGTTCAGCTGTAGCTTTTTCTTGCGTCTGAGATTTTGTTCGGTTGTGCCGCGTCGGCCTATAACGGCTGTTGCTGCCTTTACTTTGGAGACTGTTCGTATGCTTCTAACGACCATCGCACTCGCGACTTCGCTGGCAACGTCTGGCGTTGCGACTCATCGCCCAGCGACTAATCGCCCGGCGACCCATCGTGCAACTCACGCCGTCTCGCACCCAACGATGACGATGCACCCATGCGTAGCCATTGAATTGCACTCGATGACCGAGGAAGAGAAACGGCTCTTTCCCGGCCGCGAGCGATTCGACAAAATAGAGTGGTACGAGTCGTGCTTTAAGTGCGCCCATACACTGCTCGCGCCGGAGCATGTCGATGAGTGGAAGAACGGCGGGATCGACATGGCATGAGGTTCGGTGTGAACCAATCCGATCGATCAGACCGATTTGCCCGATCAGCGAGTTAGCACCACCCTGCGTACCCGCCGATACTCGCCGGCCGCATCCGGCGCCGTCATGCGAATGAAGTAGGCCGCTGCGGGTAAATCAGAGGCATCCAAGGTTGCCGTGTAATGTCCCGGCTTTTTCGATTCATCGACCAAAGTCTTCCGCACGCGGCCGGAGGCATCTATAACTTCAATCTTGACCTCGCCCTCGACAGCGAGCCCGTACTCCATTGTCGTTGATTGCTGGAATGGGTCGGGCGTTGGCTGCGCGAGCATCGTGGCTGGCGGCAGTTGATCTTCCGGCGTAAGATACGGCGTCGAGCAGACGGAAACGACCTGCACCTGGCCCGGAATCTGCGAGAGATCGTAACACTGCGAGCTAATGCTCGATCCATTCAGCGTGATGTTGTAGCCAATGGTAAAGGTGTCCTGGAACGTGCGCGGGTCCGCGCCATCCAGCTCAGGTTGGAACTTGAGCCAGATCAGCGGCACGCTGCCCGGTCCACCACCCGTAAGTTGAACGGAGCTACTCTCCGATTGCGCGAACGTCAGGGTGTCGTGCCCCGGCGGCGCGGAAGCATAGAGATACGTGTAGCCCGTCTGCTGCGGCGTTAGCGTACCGGTGGTGATCGCATCGACAAGCTTCAAATGAAGGGTGTCGTAGTTGAGCTGGATGATATACCCCGAGGCTCCAAACGGCGTTAGATCGGCGGTGGCATAAATCGGCATTACAAACTTGTCGGTGGCATAGACGTGTACGCCCTGCAATGCGGAAAACGCAAGCTGCCGTTTGGTGGCCTGCCCCGTCAGCTGGATCGTGTGCGGCACGGTGTCGCGTTTCGGCAGGTCGAACTGGAGCACGAGCTGTGCCTGCCGGTTCACGGTAACGCTGGTGACAGGCTGGAAGTGAACCGTAAGTTGGGTCGAGCCGTGAGCCGCGATGGTATCCGGCGTCCGCGTGGAAACCGAAAAATCACCAGCATTCTGGCCCGTGACCGTTAGGCCCATCAGCGTCACCGGCACATCATTCGGATTTGTGACGGTGATCGTGTTCGTCAAATCATCACAGACCAACGCAGAGCCATACGAAATACTTGTAGTTGATTGGGTAGATGAATAGATCGTTTCCATGCGCGCGCGGAGCACAACATCGTGCGTGGAGCTTGCGGAAACAATCTGTACGTGCGCGATCCGCACTCCATTCGGCATTCCGGCCGCCGGGGTGAAACGAACGCCGACGAGCGCCGGCGATGATGGCGGTTGCACGATCGAGAACGGTGTCGTGACCGTGACGCCATTCAGAACATTCTGCGTCAGCGTGAAGTCATTGGCTGTCGCACCCGTGAGTGTGATGGCATTCACCGACATCGTCGCCAGGCCGGCATTGCCGACATACACTTCCGAGTCCTTCGCGGCATCGTCTACCGTGAACGTCCCAAAGTCGATCGTGTCGATCCGATAGATCTTGGCGCTATCGCGGAAGACACCCATCTCGTCCTGCACGCCGCGGCCATAGACATCGACGACGTAGGCGCGCAGGTGGTCGGTCTTCGCCGTGATCTGGGTGTGCATCCGCCGGTTGATCTCGTGTGGATTGAACTCGATCGTGAACGAGTCGGTCGCGAGGGGCACAATCGTCCTTGGCAGCAATGGGCCTGAGGGCGTAACCACACTAAAGCGGTCGGTATCCTGTATGCGCTTGGGGAATGAAAAAATATTGACGGTATCTTCGGAGACGTTGATGAGCGGCACGGTCGTGTCAAAGGTCCCGGCATAGCCCGGGCCCGCACCGAGCACGCGGTCGCCAAAATCTATGGAAAGCCCCACGGTCTTGAGCGGTGTGATCGTCTTGAGCAGCGTGCCACCTGTGTAGGCGTAGCTATCGACCGGCCCGAGCGCATAGATCGTCACGCCGAATGGCGCGCCGCCCGTCATGTTATGCGTCCCCTGCTCCAGCGCGTGCTGCGCATAGGCATAGCGGCTATTGGCGATGGGATGAAATTCCGTGGGATCCATCGGCAGACCGTCAAGCTGCATGGTCGAGACGCTATCTTTGGGTACCACGATATTGACGAAATTTCCGGTGAACGACATCGCGTCGATGATGCTGACGATCGTATACGAGGTGGTAAACTGCTCGACCGGAAAAACGAGCGCGAGTGCCGGATCGCCGTAAGCCTGCGGGCCACCCTGAGTGATGCCGCCATAGCTCGTGTGCATATACTGGCCAACCTCGATCGGTTTTGACGCACGAATATCGGTCACGCCCTTCAACTTCGTAATCTCGTAGAACTTCCCGGCATTAAACGTACCAACCAGAGTTCCATTGACCATAATCTCGGTCGCGTCCTCCGCGCAGAGGATCCGCACAAGATCCGGCCCTGTCGCCGTGGCATACGGCACCACAAGCGCCGAATCGCCCCAGGCGCTGACCGGCGGCAGCTCTTCGACAAGATGGTCACGGCTCGGACCACCATCCGTGGTCACCCCGTTGTCCGGCATGTTTGTTCGCCGGTGGCCGCTGAAGACCGCGACCGGCCGATCGGACTCGACCAAGCTGCCGGTCAGATCGTTGCCCTGCACCGTCTGACCCTCAACAAGATAAATATCGCCCTTCATGAGCAGCACCTTGATCGGTGTGTTCGGTGCCGCGCCGCGCATCGACCGCGCCGTGAGCGTCAAGGTCACATTCGTTGAATCCTCGATTCCGACGACCCAAAACTCGCTCGGAGTTGGCTCGACATCGCCAAAGACACCCGCCTGATAGCACATCGTCCGATACTCGGTGCCGAGGACACCGTTCGGAAATCCCATGAACGCATCGCTCGAATAGAACTTGTGATTCAGTCCGAAGACCGCCACATTGCTATCGCTCGTAATATGCACGGCCATGCCATGGACGACAACCTCGTCATCCGTTACTTCCACGCTCTGGCTGGAGTTGTTGCCGTTCGGCAGATGGATCGTCGTGATTTGCCCGGGGGTCGTAGTAAACGATTGGAAGTAGTTGAGGGCCGGTACTTCGACTTTTCCATGCGCGTGCGCGTGACCGGTGATGTAGAGGTCCATCACGTTTTTCGTCTCGAAGGTCTCGCCGCCTAAATTCGGACCGAAGGCGACATAAAACTCAGTCCCGAAATTATCACGGTTCTTGTTGCTTTGCGCGCGGGCGAGCGGACTGGCTTGCCCCACAAGGGCAAGGGCTATGAGAACACTAGCAGCAGACCTAAAAGGAGACATCGCGGAGCAATGGATGCCGATTTCTGGTGCGTCCCCCTGAAAGCAGAGAACGCCCGAGATAATAACCCCGCCCGCGCCGGAAGGTTACACGGAAATCTGGGAAAAAATCGTGCCCTGCGTTTTGAATGAGGTAATGAGAAATGAGGAATTTCCGCCGCGGAGCGGCTGCGCTGCGTAGCCCGGCCCGGAAGGGCCGGGTATCCGTCAAGATCAATGTTCCAGCGCCGCGAAGCGGCCGCCCCGAATTCGGATTGTGAATGGACGGCCGCTACGCGGCGTGATGATATGCAACGCGTATTTTACCCGGCCCTTCCGGGCCGGGCTACACAGCGCAGCGGCTCCGCCGCAAGAATTGTAGGGACACGCCGCCGGCGTGTCCTGCCGGAGGGGCTATGACCATGCGGGAAGGACACGCCAGCGGCGTGTCCCTACTCTTTCACCACCTTGATCGTCTTGACTTCTCCTTCCGGCACCGCGAAGCGCACGTAGTATGTCCCCGAGGGAAGCGCGGCACGGAGACTGAACGTGTAATCGCCGTTCGTGGTAAAGACCGATGGTACTTGCGAAAGAACCTTCGTCCCGAGCGCATCGAACACCTCGACCGTCAGCGTTGCTGGTATATTCAAGGTGTAAGCAACCATCTGCTCGCTCGCAAAAGGATTCGGCGAAGCCGAGATCGAGCCGAGTACGGTTGTAGGCAACGATGAGTAATTCACTACGCCAGATTGTGGGCCAAGTAGGATTTCGAAGCCGATTTGCTGGAGAGTCGGAAGTGTACTATCGAAGGGTGTTGCAAGTGTGTCCTTCACGGTATCCTGCCACTTTGCGTGGACCGAACCCCACTGGAGTTTCATCGCGCTCCGATGATACGCATCAGAGAGAGGGCAACGCCCAGTCGCCACAATGAAATTCTCAACCGCGATCTTTCCTTTCTCATCACTACCCCTCGGCCCAGTGGTGTAATTGAATGTGGAAAGCAGATCATCCACAGCCGGACAATAATAATTAGTGTCCGAACTTAGATAGAGAACGCTGAAAAGCCATTCTCGGAAGTTGAGCCACTCTGTACCAATGCCGCTCTCGGCACCGTTCAAGTAGCCAAAAGCAAAGGGCATTTGCTTTGCAAGTGACCGGTTGCAGTGCTCGATCACATACCGGAGAGTGTCACGGGCTTTGATATTGTTTCCCTCCGATTGGTATTCGCTCCCATCGATGTAAAGTTGGTAGCAGGATGAGCTATCGATGCTGGAGCTATCGAGCGAAAGAGGGGCATCATGGCTCTGTTTCGGGGTTATGCCAATGCCATCTGAACATGTAGCCGTGGGTCTCGGCGTTGGTCTCGCTTTGGCAAGGATCAATGAAACCAGCATGAAAGCCGCAAAGCCGACCAGGCGGAGAATCGAGTATCGGAGGTTATTCATGACAGTACAAAGTTACGTCAAATGCACCCGGCTCGCTCCGAAAACGGTAACGTCAAAAAATCTTCAGGGAAAGCTATTTAGTTTTTGGAGGTGCGGGGTTCGGGTGGTATATTGTAGAGGCTGTTATGGGCACTATCGGTGTGAAAGGCGAAGCGAGTGCCTTGATGTGGAGGGATCGGCTGTTCATGAACTCCAAACAAAAATCGGAAATCAAATTTTTATGCGGTGTCTGGTGGAATTGGCGAATACGGCTCGGAATCGCGATAGTTCATGAAGTACCCGCCGCGGCGGGCTCGCGCGCTGGAAGGCACCAGTAATAGCTGCCGAGAACCGTTAGCTATGAGAATCCTAAAGTGGGTGCCGCTCCCCTACTCGCGGGATACGGGAGGCGCAAGCGCAGACACCGATGACGGCAAGCGGCAGCAAAAATGGATCGACCTTCAATGTCCGGTGGCGGGACTGGACGAAGAAGATGGCGGAGATGGCGGTCGAGTAGAGAAAGACAACGAGCAGCAGCGAGCGGATGGGTTTGATGCGAAGCGAGAAGAGTCCGATGGCGCCGAGTACGATGAGGAGGACGGAGAATAGGCGATACGCATTCTTCATCCAATCAGACGCAAGCCGGTATTCGTTGCCGGTATGGGCGCGACCGATCCAGTGGTAGGCGATCTTCTTCATGTCGAGCATGGCGGCTTCAGCGGGATGGGCGGTGATCCAGTCGAGTGCAATCTGCCAGCGGAGCCGATCGACCTCGATCTGGTCGTGCGTTTGGGAGTAATCGAGGACTTCGTGATAGATGCGCTCGCTTTCGGGTGTGATGCCGGTCTCGCGAAACTCGCCGGTGGCGACGGGATTGTTACCCATGAAGAGGTTCATCCCGGAGTTCGCACTGACGAGGACGAATTTGTGAAACGTCATGTAATTCCGGACGGTCCACGGCGCAACAATGGCAACAGCAACGAGGGCGGCGATGGCGAGGCCTCTTGCAGTACTGGACAGGGTGCGCAGGCTGGACAGGGTGCGCAGGCTGGAAGCGCTGCGCCACGCGAGCCAGGCGGCGAACATTACTGCTCCGAGAAGCATGTCAGGTCGCACGAGCAACTGCAAGCCGGTAAGCGCGCCGAATGCGACCCACTGTTTGGTGGATGGCGCTTCGGCAAGTTTGGCGAGGCACGAGACCGTCAGGACGAGGAGCAGAATGTTGAGCGCGTTCGGTTCGAGCGCATACGTCAGCGCCCAAAACGGGATGTAGAAACTGACCGCAGCATAGATGACGAGCGAAAGAACCGGACTTGTATGAGGACGGAAGAAACGATAAATCGCGAAGCAAGCAAATTGCAGACACAGCAGGTTGAAGATCTGAATGCCGGTCTCGCCGCCGAGCGTGGTCGCGAGCGTACCGGATGTGAGAAACGGAACGCACAGCCAAACATACAGCGGCGGCACATACGCCGTGACCGATTCGTGGAACGTGTACGGATAGAGAAACACGAAGCCTTTGCCATGCGCGATGTTGCGCGCGATGAGATACGGCTCGCCGTAGATGTCGGGCGCGTGCATGGCGAGAAGCTGCACGGCGAAGGAGATCACGGCAATGCCTGCGACGACCCACAGTTGGGTTCGCGGCTCGCTGACGCGTTCTCGCAGGCGAATGTGTGTAGCCGTCATCACAGAATTGGCAGTAGTTCTTCGCGCCGCTGGGCAAGGACTTCGAGAGGCTCGGCCATGACAAGATCGCCTCGGCATTCGCCGAGACGCACGCGGACCAGTTCAGAACCATGCGGAACATCGTCCACACGGACGCGGACGTAGTTCTCGGTGTATCCTTCGCGGCTCGGTTCGAGCAGCGCGATCGCTTCGCGGCCAAGCTGCGATGTGTGGAACGCTCGCTTCTTCTTCTCGCCGAGCAGTCGCAACGTGCGGTTGCGATCGCGGCGGATATGGACAGGCACGCTGCCGCTCATTTGGGAAGCGCGAGTGCCGGGCCGCTCGCTATACGTGAAGACATGCAGGAAGCTGATCGGAAGAGATTCGATGAAGCCGACCGTATCGAGAAATTCGTCATTCGTCTCGCCGGGGAATCCGACGATGACGTCCGCGCCGATTCCGGCGTGTGGCATCACATTCTTGATCCGCTCGACACGTGAGCGGTACAACTCTGTATGATAGCGCCTCTGCATCAGCCGCAGGATGCTGGCAGAACCGGACTGCATCGGAATATGAAAATGGGAACAGAATTTCTCCGAACTCGCGACAAGCGCGATGATCTCATCCGAAAGCAGATTCGGCTCGATCGAACTGATGCGAATGCGGGCTGTGATTTCGTCCTCGCCCTCGATAGCGAGGAGCAATTCGAGCAGGCTCGATCCGGTTCTATGGCCAAAGTCTCCGACGTTGACGCCGGAGAGGATGATCTCGTGAAAGCCTTCGTGGCAAAGCTGCCGCGCACGCGCAATGACATCATTGATTTCCGCCGAGCGCGATGCGCCACGCGCTTTCGGGATCGTACAGAAGGAACAGGAGTAATCGCAACCATCCTGAATCTTGAGGAATGCGCGGGTGCGTTCATCCGAAGCAGCAGCCGAGGTGCCGTGAAATGCGTCGATGCCGGAGACCTCGCTGACCGCGATGCGCGGTGCGGCATCGCTCGAAAGATTCTGAAGATATTCGAATATCTCAAACTTCTCGTTGGTGCCAAGCACGAGCGAGACGCCTTCGATGCTCGCGATCTCTTCGGGACGCAGTTGCGCGTAGCAGCCGGTGACGACGATCTTGGTTTCCGGCGAGCGGCGCCGGATACGACGAATGATCTGCCGGCACTCCTTCTCAGCGGTCTCAGTCACCGAGCAGGTGTTCAGCACGACAAGATCGCTTTCATCCCCAAATGGAACCACCGAAAAGCCTCGCTCCGTAAAGCCGTGAGCCATCGACGAGGTCTCCGCGTAGTTCAGCTTGCAGCCAAGTGTATGGAGGCTGGCGCGGGTTTGGGGAAGCATCGAAGCACGAGGCTGAGGCATTGCGAAGCAACCCTTCGGAGCAATGCGAAGTTCTCACGGTTCTTCAAAACCAAGAATCCGGGCCCTTAGCTCAGTTGGTTAGAGCAGTCGACTCATAATCGATTGGTCGCAGGTTCAAGTCCTGCAGGGCCCACAACAGATGTTTTCCAACGATTACTGGATGCAGGCCGCACTTCGCGAGGCCGAGAAGGCCTTCGAGCTGGGCGAGGTCCCGATTGGCTGCGTGATCGTGCGCGACGATGTGCTCATCGGAAAAGGTCATAACCTGACCGAGCAACTCCACGATGCAACGGCCCATGCAGAAATGATGGCGATCACCGCCGCCAGCGCCGCGCTCGAATCGCGCTATCTATTGGAGACCACGCTCTACGTAACAATCGAGCCATGCCCGATGTGCGCCGGAGCGATTGTGCTTGCGCGAATTCCCAAGCTCGTCTTCGGCGCGTATGACCCGAAGGCCGGAGCATGTGGGACGCTATATCATATCACCGAGGACGCGCGATTGAATCATCAGGTCCACACCATCGGCGGTGTGCTGGACCGGGAGTGTGCGTCGTTGGTGCAGAGCTATTTTCGGAAACAACGGAACCCGAAATCCGCCGATTAGAAGGCTCGTTGCAACCGAAAGATCCATCTCGGGTCATCCTTGATGTCGGTGCGCCAGGTTGCGCCGATCTGGATGCCGCGTGTCCAGCCAAGACCGATACCGACATTGTAGAGAATCGATGAAATCCCGCTCATCCCGTATCCGCTGAACATGCCATCGCCATTCGCTGCCAATCCAATCGTGGCGAAGTCATTGAAGATGACGAGCGCCGCGTCCGGTGAGTGAAAAATAGTTGAGAGCATGTTCAGATTCATCCGCAACTCGGTATTCACCAGCACGAGCCGGTTACCGATCAGGCTCTTGTTGTAGAGTGCCGGGAGTGAGCCAGGCCCACCAAGGAATTCAAGCTTTTGCAAGAGGAGTGAACTGTCTGCTGTCGTGATATCCCCCATCGTCGCTTGCCATCGGAGGCGGGAATCGAGACTGATGCCGTTTGCCAGAGGCCAGAAGGAGCGGCCATCGTACTGCCAGCGATTGAATCCAAAATCGGAACCGGGCATGTGACCGAATTCGAATTGCATGAGACTGCTGCCGCCCGCAAGTTGCTCGATCCAAACAGGATCGCCGAACACGTTTTCGACGTGGCGAATGCGCGGATGGACATCCTCGTTGAGATCGCTAATGACAAGCGAGTGCATCGTCCCTTCGGCAACGGGCGGATTCGTGGGAAGGGCTTTATCGCCACCCCATCGGCCGTAGAAGACTTCCTGCGAAAGCGATTGATAATGATCCACACGCCACTCGATGCGCAGCTCGTGATCGCGGCGACCCCGGAAGGCGATGTATGCGTTCCAGCCGGCGAGTTTGTAGTAATCGCGGAAGTCCTGGCGGGCGAAAAAGGCGTAGGCCGCATTTTCAAGTCGGCCCGCGCGCCAGGAATCGTCGGTCGAAGTGATATTGTGAACTTCCCCGCCGAACGCCAACGTCGGGACGGCGAACACAACGCGCTGGGCTGTGTCGCGGCCGAGCCGATCGAAACTAACCAGCGGCAGCCGGAACTCCGGGCCGAATAAGAACTCCCAGCGCTTATCTTCAAAGCCATACCCGGCGCTGGTGTTGATGCCGAATTCGTCGTGCGGACCAAAATCCGACAGGCCAGACGAGGCGACGCCAAGATAGAACCCGGTGACGCGGTTAAAGTCGATCATCGCCGCGTTCTCGCGATACGGTACCTGTTTGGTCCGGTCGATCTCGTTCAGGACGAAGACGTGCGGCCGATGTCCGCGTTTATGGAAGATGCCGTGCATGTCCATTGTGAAATTGAGCGAGTCGAGCAGCGAGTCTTGATCGGCAAGACTATCGACGTAGATCGGCGTGTCAATTGCGAACGGACGAAGGTCCAGCGCTTTGGGCACGAGTAATCTCACGCCCGCCATTGCAGTGGAATGCAGGAGTGAACTTCCGGCAATCAGGAGCAGGAGAATAATGATTCGACGCATCATCGTTTTTGATTGGTAGTACACGACACGGTTGCAGGATACTACGCCGATGCCGCGCCGGAAGTTTCTTATGGATACTGCAAAAGAAGAGACACGACGACGACGGAAGTTGCACCGGCGACCACACGCGGCCCTTATTTCTCGATTAGCGCCCGCCGCTCGGCAGGGATACGAACGCCAAGCAGTATGATCGCATTGAGTACCGTGAATACAATGGCCGTACACCAAAGCCCGAAAATGAGCGGAAGAGAAAGCAGTTCAAGCGCGACGGCAAGATAGATTGGATGCGAGAGGAAGCGGTACGGTCCGCTCGCAACAAGCGGCTCGCCGGGGACGGTCACGATTCGCGACGTCCAGCGCCCGCCCAGCGAGATGCGCGACCAGAGCCGGAGTAGCTGCGCGGCAACAAAGACTCCGAGCGGCAACAGCCAAAATTCTGGCAAGCATTCTCCGCGCAGGATGAACTCTGTGATCGTGCTGATGAAGAAGCCGACGTGCATGGCAACGATGAGCGGATAGTGTCCGCTGCTTCGCTCACGCCCACCGCGTGCAAAAAGGAGCGCCATGTTGCGGCGGCTTGCGCGGAGTTCGAGCAGCCGCTCGATGATGAGTCCGCCGACGAGACCGATGAAGAGCGCGAGTGCCATTACCACTGAACAAGCACTAACTCGGAGCTAAATCCCGGACCGAGTGTCATGAGCATTCCGTAGTCACCGGAGCCGGGGTTATTCTCCTTAAGAAACCGATCGAGAACAAACAGGACTGTCGCACTCGACATGTTGCCGTACTCGCGCAATACATCGTAGGAATGACGAAGTGCATCCTTTGGCAGACGGAGAGCGCTCTGGTACGCCTCCATCACTTTCACTCCGCCGGGATGCGCGATGAAGTGCTTGATCGCTTCGAGCGGCAGTCCGTGTGCGCGAAGCAATTCCTGAATATTCTCCGCGACGAGCGAAGTAACGATGGAAGGAATGTCTCGCGAGAGCACAATCCGAAATCCTTCGCTCGTAATCCGCCAGCCCATGACATCGAGTGTGTCGGGATAGATCGTCGAGAGCGAGCCGAGTACTCGCGGTCCCGCCATCTCAACTTCATCGCCGACAACGAGGCACGCAGCGGCGCCATCGCCAAAGAGCGCTGTGGCAATCACATTGCTCTTGGACCGATCCCCGAATTGAAACGCGAGGCTACACAGCTCGACGCTCACGACGAGCGCCCGATGGCGCGGATAGGCTTTGACATAATCGAACGCCCGCGCAATGCCGCCCACACCTGCCGCACAGCCAAGACCCCAGATGGGAATCCGCTTAATGTGCGGGTTCAGTGGAATCCTGTTGAAAAGCCGCGCGTCGATCGAAGGTGTCGAGAGTCCCGTCGTCGAAACGAAAAAAATTGCGTCAAAATCCGTCGTGGCTATTCCACACTTGGCAGCAAGGTCGCAAGCTACGCGCTCGGCAAGTTTGAGAGTCTCTTCGATATAGTGGTCGTTCGTTTCGGTGAAGTCATGCGGCGCTCCGAACCACTCAAACTCGGCGGCGAAATGCCGCCGGTCGATCTTCGCGTTGTCGAAGACCGGCGCGAGGCGCTCGGCAATCGGACCAAACATTTCCAACACGTGCTGCCGGATCTCCACTTGTTCGAAAACATTCGGAGGAGCCGCTGTCGATACGCCTGCAATTCGTGGCATGTGGTTATTCTTTTTACATTAAGACACAGCCAATCGGGAGAGAAATCGGCAATTGTCTTCTTCACTGCAACAATGTGCGCTTAGGCGTCATTCCCGCAGGCGCGGAAATCTGATCTGGCTTCACCAAAAACGCGACGCATGGATGCCCGCTTTCGCGGGCATGACAAGAACGGATCAGGCAACCCCGATGCGTAGCAATTAGTTGGGGCTGACAAGCGCTCTGAATCTCGCCACAACCTTCTTTGCTTCAGGAATTCGGAACAGGTAATAAAGCACGAGGGTAAAGAGAGCAGTCAGGATCGCCGCCATCGCAAACCGGATGGTGATAGCCGCGCCGCTTGCCACAAAATCCATCAGCAGGTAGCTTGCGGCTGTGGCGGCGGTTGCGATGAGCACAATCGCACTGGTGCGTCCAAGCTGGAAGCTCGGCCCGATCCAGCGCCGGGCGAAGTAACTTTCGGTGATGCAGGCGCCTGCATTTGCGAGTTGCGTGCCGATCATGGCGCCAAGTCCACCATACGCTCGAATGAGAAAGTAGTTTACAACCAGATTTGCGATTCCCCATGTAAGTCGGTTCGCAAAGACGACACGCTCCTTGCCGATCACGACCAATGAGGTAACTTGCATCCCACCACCAAAACCAATCACGGTGATCGAGAGAATGCACAGACCTGCAAAGACCATCGGCAACGCGCCCACGAACTTCGCGCCGTAGATCACTTGCACCACGAGTGCTGCATTCACGAGCATAAAAAGAAACGCCGGCGCCGTCACCACCGATTGGAATCCTGCAACATCACGTCGTGCTCTGTATAGCCGAGGGTATGGCATCGATGGTGTGCCGTCCTTCGCTTCTTCATCCTTGTGAACCAGTTCACTGAATACGCTGACGAGCGTTCCGCCCAGACCAAAGAGGAACACATACTCGGTCATGAGCACAAGCCACGCCGCCGACTGGTACAGGCCAATATCGGCAGCGTTCTCACCGAGGATCGCACGCATCATCAAGATGTCGGGCTGCCGGCCGAGCACGGTCGAGAGCACATCGTTGCCCCAGGTTGTGATCCCGTAGAGCATAAATGGAAGCAACACGAACACTCGGACCTTACTTGGCTTTCGAATAAATGTGAGAAGATGCTGAACGAATCGCCGCGCCTCACGGGCCAGTCCGGGACTTGTCGAACGTTCGACGGCGCGGTGGGTCCAGAAGAGCAACAGCGCGGCATTGAGTGCGGCGGCGATGGCATGAACAGCCACAGCGCCATCAATAGTAAGGCGATCGGCAAAGATCAGGATCAAGCCAACGCCGAGCATCGATGCTCTGGTAATGAGACTCGCAAAAAAGACCCACCGAACTTGCAGAAGCCCGAGTAACGTGAAGGTTGAGAACCCTACGCCGACCTGACCGAAGAGGAAGATGATAAAGTAAGGCCACAACCGCTCGATGTTCCCAAGCGAGCGAGCATACGAGGACGAGAACATCGGCAATACGCCGAGCAGCAGTGCGACCAGGAGCGACAGTACGATTGTGACAAAAAAACGGAATGCGAAGATCTCAATCAGAAATGGACGAAGCCCCTCGATCTTTTTCTCGCCGTATTGCAACTCGCCACGCGCAATCCGAGGCAAATATCGGAGCAGCATTCCATCGACGGCGAAAGCAGCCAGAATCCCAAGCGTCCCACTGATCGAGAGATAGACCGCGTAGTTGCCCCCGATCTGAGGCCCGAACTTGCGGACGACGAGGATCGAGTAGAGCACGATGCCGCCATACTCGACCGCCTTGTAGAGATGATTCCACGCAAAACCGCGCGTGACTCGATTGGCGCTCATCGTGCTTTGGGATACGCCGCGTATGTTTCCAAGATCGCATCGCGCGCATCGCTTGCAAATCGCGCCCAGCCATAGTACACGGTTGCACGCGTATGAGCGCGCTCGGAAAGTTCTTCGCGCTCAGGTAGCGGAAGGTCAATTGCATGTCGAAGCTTGTCAGTCAAATCCTTTGCATCATTCTCCTGAAAGACGAATCCGGCATCACCGATCACTTCCGGGATCGCGCCGGAGGAGGATCCGATCACGATCTTGCCAGCAGCCATAGCTTCAACCAGCACGCGGCCAAATTGCTCGGCCCACATTCCCTTACGGCGACTCGGAAGCACGAGGATGTCAAGCGCGTGCATATAGTCCGGCACTTCGCCATGCGCGACGGAAGGGATGTGACGAAGATCGTCCGAGATGCCACGATCTCGAGCAAGCCGCAGTACGTCCTGCTCGGCCTCGCCGCTGCCAACGAGCAGGAGTCTGATCGGACGATCCGTTGTCTCTTGTTTCAGCGTGGCGAACGCCTCGATAAGGAGATCGACGCCTTTCTTCTCAATCAAGCGGCCGACATAACCAACAACGATATCAGCATCAGCAAGTCCCAAACGATGGCGGACTTCGCGCGACCGCTCGTGTCGAGGTGTGCTATAGACTTCACTATCGACGCCATAGCCGACGGTTCGGATTGGGTCTCGGAATCCCGCTTCGCGGAGCACATGATGGCCAGCGTTGTTCGCCGTGAGAGCGAAGTGCATGCGTGGGAGCGCCCACCGGGCAATCGTGCGATAAAAGAGACCTGGCCGGTAGTCGAACTTCGTAAGCGAGAGATTATTCCATGTGAAGAACACCACCGGAGTGTTCGGCGCGAGCAACGACTTGACAAATAAGATTTCTGCGGTGAAAACCGAAAACGGCTCCTCCATCAGGAACAGCACATCCGGCTTGGCCAGCCGGAAAGCGCGGATCAGGCCGCTGCGGTAGAACCCGCGGTTCTCAAATCCGCGCCAGCCGGCCTTGCCGACAACCGTTGCATACGGCGATCCAGCTTGCAACTCTTCGAATGGCATCGGGCGTCCATTCATGCGCCACGCATCGACGGTGAGCATCGTGAGATCGATACCGCCGAGTGTACCCAACTCATCGGCCGCCCGGCGGTAGAGCCGGTTCGCGAACATGGAGTTGATGATGAGAACGCGCATCGGAAAATTAGGAATGAGGAATTAGGATTGAGGAATGGCTGGACACATCCAAAACACTTCTTCATCCTCAGTCCTCATTCCTAATTCCTAATTATTTTCTGTTGTCTTGGCTGGTTCAATCAGCTTCACGCGTCGGCCGTAGCGGGCGGTGCGGAGGAAATTGATGAGCCGGTAGTGTGCCTCCGGGCGCTCGCGCACATCATGCAGGAAGGACTGCGTCCAGACATATCCGATTGAACCGAACAGGCCAAGGATCAAACCCAGCATTGCAAGCAACTTCGTGTTCGGAGCCGTTGGCGCGGTCGGAGGCTGAGCGCGGTCGAGCAGTTGGAGAGAGGGCAGATCGCGCTCTTCGTTGATCCGCTGTTCCTCGAACTGCTGGCGCAAAAAGCCCGTGACTTGTTCGAGCACTTTTGTTTCGCGCAGATAGCCTGCGAGTTCGCGAGAAAGAGCCGGGGCACTCCGAAGCGCGATGATGTACTCCCCGGCCCCGCCGTCGTCGTATTTCTGCAACTCTGCTTTTGCCGCTTCGAGTTGGGCGGCGAGCGCCTTCATGCGTGGCGAGGAGGCGCCGAGTTCGTGCTCCTCGACATCCATTTGCATTTCGGTCTGCTGGATCTGGCTCGTCAGCTTCGCAGCGGCGGAGACGGTCGCAGAGAGTTGCTCCGGCAGTGCGATCGCCTTGTGCCCCTCCTGAAACGATTGAAGTCGCGCGTAGGAGCTGTCGAGCTGTGCGAGCTTTAAGTGATACTCGCTCTCGATGAAAATGCGTGTGGAGCGCGCGCTCGTCATGAGCCGGTCGCGGTTGTAGCGGTCGAGCGCCGCAACATACGCGTTTGCGATATAGGCGGACATGGTTCGGACGGAATCGCGCTCGCGCGCAGATGGAAGCCGTGATGTCCTGAGCTTCACGCTCACGGTGAACATCCCGGTTCGCATCGCTTCGCTCGTAAGACCCCCTTGCAGGCGCCCGACCACCCCCTTCCAACTGGTGTCGGTTCGCATCAAAAAGGAATGGACGACGGAGTCGCGTGCGACATCTTCGGCAATCGTTCGCGAGTCGATGATCGTCTTAAAAAGATCGAGCGCTGGATTCTCGGCACCACCGGCACTTTTCAGGAAATCGAGCGCCGACGAACTATTGGCAAGGAATGCGAGCATCCCACCAGATCCAGAACGCTCCGGTGGCAGCACCGTTGCGGTCGCTTCGTAGGTTTCCGGCGTTAGCTTCGCATAGGCGAAGAGGAGAAGACCGCCGAGCAGTGTACCCATTAGTAACGTCTTCCGGCTGCGCAGCATGAGCAGCCAGAAGTCCGGGCGGATGTTCGAATGCTGACCGTTTTGAGATTTGGATTGGGGCATGTGTTTATCCTTTTCTCAGGATGAGAATGCCGGCGAGAATGGTCAGAATCTCCGCTGTGAATGTCGTCGCCGATTGCAAGTCCTTCCAGAATGTGGGACGCTCTTGCGGCACGATAATCATGTCGCCCGGCGCGATCTTATAGTCGCGCGACGAGTGAGGGTCGATGTACGATCCGGTCTTGGGATTCACGACCCGTAACGCCCCCCGGTCGGCATTTGAAGCAAACCCACCAGCTTTGACAATGTAATCTTCGTAGGAGCCCCCTTCAATATAGCCGACATTCCCCTGCTGATTGACGCTTCCCGAGACCGTCACATATCCGAGCGCGCGGGGAAAATAGATCGAGTCCTGCTCGCGCAGGAGGATGTTCTGCGATTCGTCGTGATTTAAGAGGAGTGCCTTGAAATCCACGACCATCGACGATCGCATGAGTTGATCGAGCCGTCCGGTGTAGTAAGACAACTCCTGGTCACTCAAGCCTTCTTTTCGCATCGGCGCAAGTTCGCGGATGTGGATAAATTCGGGATCGTTTTCCCATGAGCCCACACCCACACGGCGGATGAGCACGGCCTCCTCGAGCGAAGCCGTAGAGAGTACACCACCCGCCCGCTGGATCATGTCCTTCAGCCGGGTCGTGCCAGGCTCGATGGCAAATCGGCCAGGAAACTGTACCTCGCCACCAACAATGACATATCGCGGTACATGGTATTGCGTCATCGAGCGAATGAAGATCTGATCGCCATCGTGCAACAATGGGTTCTCGCCGCGTTGGTAGTCAATGTAACTGCGCGCCGCGTGCGAGGGATCGTTTTCTCCAAATCGAGCAAGCTCGATCGAGTCCGTGATCGCTGCCGGAAGCAAGCCGCGTGCAAGCGCGATCGCAGTCGAGAGCGAGTCGCCATCTGCAAATTCCATCCGCTGCGGCTGCACTACACTGCCTGCGATCGTGATGGAATGGGCGACGGTCGGAACAACGATCACATCGCCGCCCTCGATGGTTGGATTCGATTTCAGATCGCCGATTGCGTAGTACCGCATCAAGTCGGCGCGCGCGCGCACGGCTCCGGTCGGTGAGCGGATTTCGATATTCCGAAGCGAAGACGTCTTGAGCAATCCGCCGCAGCGGTCGATCACCTCGCTGACGCGTTGGAGTGCCGTACCGGTCTGAATGCCGGGCTGCAATACCTCCCCGAGAACCGAAACCTTCAGCGGCCGAACGCGACGCATTGAAAGTGAGGCGTCCGGCATCTTGTACTCGCGGGCAAGCAGCTTCGTGATCGCTTTCTGCGCATCGGCTACGGTCAGTCCCGAAACCTGAGCCTCGCCGATGCGCGGAATGAGGAGCTTGCCATCGGGCGTCACGGTCAGATCCTGATCGAGCGCGTGCATCGCATAGACATTCAAATAGACGCCATCGCCCGGACCAAGCACATAGGTGTTCGGATCGATTTTGCCTTCGAGCGGCTGCGCGTCGGCGACAGAACCCCCAGTCCGGCGTCCGGAAAGCAGTTTCTCTGTTGTCGTATCGGCAACACCGAGCCGGTTTTGAAAGGCCTCGCCTGTAACCTGCGCACGCACGCTCAGCGGGAAAGCAAGCACCGCGAGGAGTAGGCTGAGAAGAAAGAGGCGAATACGGTTTGAATTCAAGGAATTGTAGTGGTAAAGATGCTTCCGGCTCGGTGTTGTCGTACTACATGTCGGCCCACGGACCACAGCCAGTTGAAGCGCGTGCCTGGGGCTGAATACTCGCCGGAACGAACAGACCCTTTAAGTAGCTGTCGAATCGTTGAGTTCCGATTTTTGCGCATTGGGACAGGGCATTTATGCGTGCCCATCGCGGATTCGACCCGTATTTTTGTATTGTGGTCTTACCGGGATGTGCGGCAACGATGGAACACAACTCCACGCTTCGCACTTAGCACTCCACACTTCCAAAAAAGTATGAGCGGACATAACAAGTGGTCACAAATTAAGCGCAAGAAAGCAGTCACGGACCGCAATCGGGGGCGGCTTTTCACGCGGTTTATCCGGGAAATCATGATTGCGGCACGCGAGGGCGGCGGCGATCCGGTGGGTAATCCACGCCTGAGGTTTGCCGTCGAGCAGGCGCGAAAAAACTCGATGCCGGCCGATAACATCAAGCGGGCCATTGCTCGCGGCGCGGGCGGCGAGGGCGGCGCGGCGCTCGTCGAAGGCGCGTATGAGATTTATGGTCCGGGCGGAGTCGCGATTATTGTCGAGACCGCGACGGACAACAAGAACCGGACGATCGGCGAGATCCGGCATGTCCTCAGTAAGTATGGCGGCAATCTCGGCGAGTCCGGCTCGGTGAGCTGGATGTTTACGAAGGCCGGGACGATCGTCGTGCCGCGTGCCGGTCTGGAAGAGGATCGTCTGCTCGAACTCGCCCTCGATGCCGGCGCGGAAGACCTGCGGACAGACGATCCGGAGTTTTTCGAGGTTCGAACAGCACCCTCGGACTTCGACAAAGTCCGCGATGCGTTGGTCACCGCGAACATCGCGATCGAAGAGGCGAAGGTCAGCATGATTGCGGAGAATCTCGTGGCTGTTGCCGGATCGGATGCGGCGAAGCTGGTGCATCTCATCGAAGCACTCGAAGACAACGACGACGTGCAGAACGTCTTCTCGAATGCGGATATTGATGAAACGGCTTTAGCAATTACGAATGACGAATGACGAATTACGAATGAAGCATCGCTCAGCACTCCAGACCCTCATCCTTCATCCCTCATCCTTCATCCTTCTCGCAATGCTGCTGTTCGCGCACACTGCGAGTGCCCAGCCAGCCACCCTCTTCAAAGACGTTCGCGTCTTCGACGGTCTGACGCTCCTGTCGCAGACGAACATACTTGTCGAAGGTGAAAAGATCACACAGATGGGGCATGACTTCGCCGCACCGCCGGGGACGGACACGATCGACGGCACTGGTAAGACGCTGCTGCCGGGACTGATCGATGCGCATGCGCATGTCTCGGGCCACGCGCTCGAAGATGCGATCATGGCCGGCGTCACGACCGTGCTCGATATGGGAAGCGACACCGCGCGGCAACTTCCCAAAGACGATGCCTCCGATGCGGACGTGTTTTGGGCAGGACGGACGATCCACATGCTCGTGCGAGGTGACGCAGCTCGTCCCGCAACGCCAACGAGCATGACGGATACGGTCGATGAGAGACTTGCTCATGGATCGGATTACGTCAATATCGACTACTTGTGTGGCACAGCATCCATCATCAAACGGAATCTCGAAGCAACGGTGGCGGCTGCGCACACCCGCGGGCGCCTGGCTGTCGTTCACCTTCATTGCGACGCGCGCGTCTGCATCGAAGCCGGAGTGGATGGCCTGATCGGCGATCCGGCCGAGTTGGATTCGTCTCTGATGAAGCTCGCCCGCGCCCGCAATGTCTTCGTCGTTCCGAGCTTGTCCTCGATCTATTGGAAGTCCGGAAGCAGCAATGCCGCCTTCGCGCTCGACACGAACATCATCCCCTATCTGCCTCGGGCGAGCGCGCAAAATCTGGCGTTGCGTTTCAGCGGGGATGGCGCGGCGCTCAGCTATCCTCTGGCCGAGCTATCGACCAAGAAGCTTCAGCAGGCGCACGTTCATATTCTGGCCGGCACGGACGCGCCCAATCCTGGAACCGCGTTTGGAGTAAGCATGCACCGCGAGATGGAATTGCTGACGAACGCCGGGCTGACACCAGTCCACGCGCTGGCCGCCGCGACAGGTTTTGTTGCCGATGCGTTTCATCTCCGCGATCGCGGGCACATTCATGTCGGCTTTCGCGCCGATCTGCTGCTCGTGAGTGGTGACGCAACGACTACGATCACCGCCACACGGAACATCGTCGCGGTGTGGAAGCGCGGGCATAAGCTGGACCGAACGGCATACCTTGCAAAGTGCGCAGCCGAGCGAGTAGCAAAGTAGGGACAAGCCGTTGGCGTATACTCATGAGAGTTGCAGAAATCTGAGAATATCCTCCGCCAGGCTTCGCTGATCTGCCTTTCGCGCCACGATCTCGGGGCGTCGGCGGAGCGATTCTTCCACAGCTTTGGCCGTGGTCTCACCAATGGTTGCCAGGGCTGGTAGATTGTGCAGATGACCGGCTCCCATTTCCGCAAGCGCGCGAATGAAATAAGAAACAGCAGATGGCGAAAAGAAGGCAATCACATCAGGTCGAGACGGTCCTTCCAGAAGATTTAGAAGCCGCGCTGTGTCATGCAGCGATGGACCGTTGGTATGATAGAGCGTTACACGGTGCGGCTCGGCTCCAAGTTCGTGGAGCGAGTGCTCCAGGATTTCGAGGCCAAGTTGAGATTGGAGAAGCAGGATCGGCTTACCGGCAAGGTCATGCTGTGCGAGCATCGCCACAAGGTGGTGGCTGCCGGCATGAATCGGTATTGGCAGTGTGATGTCACAACCGAGGGCTTCCAGTGCATCGGCAGTCGCGCGGCCGACGGCACCGAACCGGGCCGTGATCTGGAGTGCATCGAGCAGACCCAGATCGCGAGCGCGTTCTTTGAAAAAGTGAACTGCGGTGGGACTCGACAGGACGATCGCGTGGAACTCGCCACGCGATGCGCGATGGAGCGCGGCATCCAGTTCTTCCGTCTCAGGCGGCAGCTCGAAGTTCAGCATCGGAAGTTCGAGAACGGTAATCCCTGATTGCGTAAGGACTACATGCAGCGTATCCTCCCCCGAGGATTGCAATAGCGGCCGCGTCAGAAGAACGCTCGGCATGGACTACGCTTGGGGACGCGGACTGACGCGCGTTTCGCCGGACTCCATCCGAAACACGACATCGAGAATCTCGCGCCCGCCTTGTTCGAGCAGCGTTCGGGCAAGCTCGGTGCCGATTCGCTCCGCGTCCGTAGCGAGGCCGGTGTGTGAAGCCCGGATGATCGACTCGCCAGTCAGCGAGGCGACACAGGCCGTGAGGTCCAACACTTCGCCGACAAGCCTGCCGTATGCTCCGATCGGCACTTGGCATCCGCCGCCCATCTCAGCGAGCAGCGCGCGTTCGGCCGTCACGGCGGCACGCGTCGCGGCATGATCGAGTGGTGCGAGAAGGCTTATCGTGGCAGCATCGTCGGTGCGACACTGAATGCCAAGCGCGCCTTGCCCGACGGCTGGCAGGACCCATTCGAGCGAGATCGTGTGCGCGACATGCTCCGTGAGTCCGAGCCGATAGAGGCCGGCACTTGCGAGCACCATGCCATCCCAGTCGGAATCGAGAAGCTTCCGGATGCGGGTCGGGACGTTGCCACGAATGTCAACGATCTGAAGATCGGGCCGCTTCGAAAGCAGTTGCGCTTTGCGGCGAAGACTTCCGGTGGCGATGCGTGCTCCATCCGGCAGGTCCATAAGTCGCAAGCTGATGTCTTTGGCGAGGAATGCATCCTCGACAGGCGCGCGCTCTGGAATGGCTGCGATCGTGAGATCCTGCGGGTTCTCCGTCGGTAAGTCCTTCAGACTATGGACGGCAACGTCAATGCTGCGATCGAGCAGCGCGGTCTCGATCTCCTTGGTGAAGACCCCCTTGCCGCCGATCTGCGCGAGCGGGGAGTCGAGGATCTTGTCACCCATGGTGTGGATGATCTCGATGTCAACATGGAAACCCGGATGGAGGGAAAGAAGCCAATCGCGAACATGGTTCGCCTGCCACAGCGCAAGATCGCTGCCTCGAGAGCCGATGATCAATGGATTCGTAGTGTATTATGAGTGACGGTGCCCTTCGATCGCTTGCTCCCATTTCAGGACCATTGCGTCTTTCTCGGATTGCGTCAGCGCCATGAGCGAGACTGGCAAACGTTGGATCCATCCGTATTCCAATTCATCCAGACTTTCGCCGAAGCACGCCTGGAATGTCTCCGGCGTGATTGCGTCTTCGCTTTTCGAGAATGCAACAACACGGTCGTCGCTGAATGTGTCACCGAGGTAGAGAAAGAAGGCTCCGAGGAGCGCGAGTTGATCCGCCTGTAGGTTCGTCGCAGGGCTGGGCCAATGCTCGCCAAGCGCCATGCCTTGGGACTGCGTGAGGTGGTGGGCGATCACCTCCGGCTGGGCACCATAGAGGGGAAACGCTTCCTCGGTGATCGCCAGGCGCTCGCTGAGGAAAATGCCAAACCCTTCCTCGAGCGCAGCCCAGCCCGGAGTCTGCTGATAGTGTCGCGCAACCCGTGCGGTCCGCATCGCATGAGTAACTTGCCGGACGATATCGCTCTCCGCCCGATGACGACTGGTCTCGACCAGATAGATCGCCTGTTCCTCCAGATTGAAGTGCGGCTGCACACTGCATCCGAGCAGCGATGCCGCATGATGATCGATCGCGTAGACATGGAAACGATCGGCGAACGACTCGTGTGTGAAATGGAAAATCTGATTATACGCAGCCTCAAGCGTACCGAGAAGCGATTGGGACTGTCGTTCCTCGAAGGCGACTCGGTCGAAGGTGAGGGCAAAGTGCGGGCTCGTCCGGTGGTCCCACTGCACGCGCGCGCGCAGTTCCTGATCGCTAATCGCGACGTGCGGTCGTGTGGTGATTACACGCGGAGCGCGCACGACAATGTCGGGATCGAACAACGCTCCGCCCGAGGCAGCATGAATGCTACCAACGATTACTCTCCCATCTGCGGCATGTGTCGCGGTTTCCATTGCCTATCTTCCTCTCCCTCACGCTATTCAACCTCACATGAATCAACCCTTATTATACACAATCTCAGGCCAAAAGTCAAGCGATTTCCGAAAATAGCAGAAAAAGAATGGGCAAGCTGTCCTACGGAAGCCCTTATCCGCGATATTAGACGGCTAACGGGCTCTAGAGAGTGCTCGCTCGTAGGCGGCTTCATACATCGGGACGATTCGCTCCTTCGTGAACTCGGTGGTCGCGTGACGGAGTGCGCCGCGAGAGAGCTTTGCATGGAGTTTCGGCTCGCGCAGAATTTGGAGCGTTCTTTCGGCAAGGGCTTCGACATCGCCAACCTTCACCACGAAGCCGGTTTCACCGTCCACATTGAGTTCAGGCAAGCCGCCGACATCGCTCGAAACGACCGGCACACCACAGGCCATGGCTTCTAATGCCGAGAGACCGAAGCTCTCGTTGCCGGACGGGATGAGGAACACGTCACTCGCCGAGAGGATCGAGGCAAGCTCACTTTGCTTGCCGAGAAATCGGGTCTGTTGCCAGATCCCGAGATCGCGAGCAAGAGCCTGGCACTCGCCGCGATCCGGTCCATCGCCGACAAGGAGGAACTTCGCCTTGACACCGGCGTCGAGAATGATCTTGAGTGCTCGAATCGCGTCCTTGACACGCTTGACCTCGCGGAAGTTCGAGATATGGATGAGCAGCTTTTCGCCGTTCGGAGCGAGTAGGCGGCGCAGGTTCTTAGCATCGACGGGACGGAAGACCTCCGTATCGATGAAATTCGGGATTACGTCGATTTCCTTGCTGACGCCGTAATTTCCAATCGTTTCGTCACGCAGATACCGCGAGACGGCGGTTACAACATCGGACGACTCGATCGAGAACTTCATGAGCGGTTCAAAGCTCGGCTCGAGTCCAACCAAGGTGATGTCGGTGCCATGCAGGGTCGTAACGATCTTGATGTCACTGGTCAATGATCGGCCATCCCCGTGCAGTATCTGCTTCGCGAGAACAGCACTGGTCGCGTGAGGGATTGCGTAGTGCGCGTGGATCAGATCGAGCTTTTCGAACCGGGCAACTTCCACCATCTTGCTCGTCAGCGCCATCGAGTAGAGTGGAAACTCGAAGAGCGGATAGGTGGACATTTCAACTTCATGGTAGAAGATGTTGTCGATGTATTCCGACTCGGTATGGCCGATGCCGGTCAGCCGCATCGGCAGCGCATAGGTGATAAAGTGGACCCGATGACCGCGGCTGGCAAGCGATTTTCCAAGCTCGGTCGCAACGACGCCCGAGCCGCCGTAGGTAGGATAACAAGTGATACCGATATTCATAGAGGGTTTCAAAACAGAGAGATACCGCACTTCGTCCCGCTCCGCGCTGTTACGCGGCTCAGAGAATGACGAACGAGGAGGATTTTTATTATACCATCGCCGCACCGTTGCGTGCGCCAGACGTGAAAGTGAGGGGCTCGCGCTTCATCGCGGACCTTGTGCCCGTTGGTTCCAAAGAGGACGTGGACGCCGCTCTCGCGAGCATTCGCAAGGAGTTTCACGACGCGAGCCACCATTGTTTTGCCTATCGACTTGGCGCGGATGCGAAGCTTGTCCGAGCGGCAGACGACGGCGAGCCAACCGGGACGGCCGGAAAGCCAATTCTATTCGTGCTCACCGCCCAAAAGTTAACGAATGTCCTCTTAGTTGTCGCGCGGTACTTCGGTGGGACGAAGCTCGGCACGGGTGGACTGGCCCGCGCATACGCAGAGGCTGCGCAGCAGGCCGTCTCGATGGCTCATGTGATACGTGTCTATCTCACCAGCGATATTATCTTCCACGTCATATACGAGGACCTGCCGCATATGGAGCGGCTCATCAAGGCATTCGATGGCAGTATCGAGGAATCGACGTACCTCGAAAGTGTGACACTCCGGGTCGCGATTCGGCAATCTAAGATCGCCGAGTTTCTTCATTCGGTCACGGAGACGTTCCACGGTAGGGTGTCGGCGGAATCCCATGCCTGAAATGCCATTGCCGATCTATTTCATCAGAAATGTCTCGAACTGTCCGTGCGTACTTTTGGGGACAATACACCTCCGCCTGAAGCAGTTCGCCGAGGACACGCCGATCTCCCTCCGGCAAGGTGGCAAAGTGAAGATAGACAGCGGAGATCGCAAGCGAATCCGTCGCAGTCAGAGATTCTGTCTTAAGAAATAAGTCGATGTCTGAGTGGCCGTTGGCTTCCTCCTCCACATTCCCAAACGGATCGAGTTCTGCCGCCTTCGTGAGCATTCCCATTTGCTGGAGCATCGAAGTTTGGAGAAAGCGAATCGAAAGCGCCACTCTGTCGAAGTGCTCGGTTCGATGGTGCATTGAAGCCATGGAATCGATCAGGACGCGGCGGATCGAGTCGTCAAGCGTGCGACGATGATAAAGATGGTGGAGATACGTGTGGAAGATCGACGCGACATCGGAGGTGTCGAGAACGCTACGAACATAGGCGAGAATGAACTGTCCACTGCTAATCTTCACCCGCTCGGCGCTTGCATAATTCGCTTGCGCTGATTGCCCATGGGTCAGCACTCCGAGATCAGCCTTTTCGAGATAGAGCGCGGCGCGTTGTTTTTGGAGTTCGGGGGACCGTGACGTATCCAGAAGTTCGAGTGCGCGCTCATCTTTATCCTGCATCAGGATCGCGTAGGACTCGCCGACGAGTGGCCCAATCCCGCCACCTGCGGTGACAGCGTCGCGATACAATCGCTCCGCATCCGAGTACCCTTTGCGACCGAATGCCTCCTGCGCTTTGCGCTCCAGTTTTCCGATGCGGCGGAGGCAGGGGTTAAAAATGATCGAAGCGCGGTCATAGTAATATCGAAAGTGCTCGGAATCGTCCGCTTCCAGTGGCGTCATGAGTGGTGCCAGCCACCGCTTCCATTCGGCGTCGAGCGAATCAATCGGCTTCCCGTATTCCTTTTCGAAATTCAGTGTCACATACACTCGATCGAAGTGTTCCGGGCCATAGGTGTTCAACAAATATCGCGAGAACGATCCCGCCAGCACGTAACTCTTCGTCGAAGCATTCGCAGCGAACCCGGTGAATGCCATCACCGGCTTTACTCCGGAAGCGTAATGCAATTGCAGAATCCGAGCTGCGTGCTCATCGAGCGAATATATCCCATCGAACTCTGGCTCGACAGACATCGCGGCACCTTCCGTAAGTCCGGTAGACCAGCTCGCATAGAACGGCCACGCAGCCTTCTCCCGCAGCAAGATATGCGTCAACTCGTGCTTCAGAGAATGCAGATTGCCCTTCGCGATATGAAGCTCGCCGAGCCAGGGTTTCGCAATCGAGGCAGCGCGCGTGCCGACCAACTCGTTGAGTGTCTCCGTCGAAGGATAGATGTAGATGTTGATCGGACTGCTCGTATCGCGCAGCAAAAACCGTTGGCGAACGTCGTAGAGATACCAGCGAATATCGGCATTGACCTGCTCGATCTCCTCCGCGGTCAATGATGCGGAATCGTAGTGGACCACGCAACCTTGGGCGGGTCGCGACACATGGCTAAGCGAATGCTCGACGCGAGCGTGCGACGAAGTAATTTGGAAGAGGTCATTTTGAGACAGTATCCAGAATGCAGCAACGGCAAGCGCGGTGGGGATGCCGACACGTTTGAGAAGCGAGCCTGTCGATCCGATCGCAATCGGAATCGAGATCACGAACGCCGCCCAGACGAGGTTCTCGGCGCGGAATAGCAGATAGGCGTTCGATAACTCGAGCGCTTCATCCCAGACGAGGCCGGGAAAGAAGCCATACTGCCAGCCATAGGTGAAAAGCTGGGGATTCGTGTAACCGGGCAGTAGTGAAAGGACGAGAGTAACAATCCAGAATGCCACGAACACCAGGAAGCTTGTCCGACGTGAGCGGAAGAACATCGAGAAGGCCGCGCCGAACGCGCCACCAAGGAGCGCGCTCGGAAGTGCAATCTCAAAGTATAGTATGATCCCATCCCACAGTGCGCAGTTCCGAAGCCACAGGAGTGAGAGGAGCGAGACCAACAGCGGAATCGACCAAAGTGTAAGCACGCGGCCAAGCCTGCTGCGCCACGCGAGCTTGTTCAAGCTGGCTTCCATCCCGCACACGAAACTGAGCGACAAGGCCATGAGCGCGGAGTACTCAAACCCCAACGTGGCAAAGAGCGGACTGGAAAAGGCAATCTCGATGATCGAGACCGCGCCTATAAGAACAGCATTCGGCCAAAGCCGGGAAAAGAGTGGTGTTTGCATAAGGTACTACGAAAATAGAGGAAATTCAGCCCGATTTCTTGGAAAGCTCTCCAAAGTGCCGTAACTTTGCAGTTCAGAATTGCAATCTCACTAATAGCGATAACATCGGAAGAATGGCAGCGAACACACTCGTCACTATCACGTATTCGGTGCCCGGGGCCAAGCGAAGGGAATTCGAGGGCATCATTCGGGACCTTGAGAACCGCATCAATAGCACTCAGCAGGCCGTCCGCTTTTCGGTTTACCAGTCGGAAGATACGCCAGGAACATTCGTCGAACTCTACGAATGCGACTCGACGCCCGCCTATGATGCGCTCGAAGACAGCCTGGACGACGAAACGAGTCGGCTGATCAGCCGTATCGCGACTGATTTCGCCGAGGCACGGCAAGCCGTCATGACACTCCGCCGGTTCTCTTGAGGAAGTATCCGCCCGCCCGCCGCGGCGTGCCATGCTTTGGGAACGGCCCCGGACTCGTTTCCGGTTAGGCGTTCCTTACTTCAACCGATGGGCAATTGGCGCAGTTGGTTAGCGCGCTTCCTTGACATGGAAGAGGTCACAGGTTCGAATCCCGTATTGCCCACTTTTATAGGTGCCGAAGTGCTAAAGTGCTCGTGTGCTGAGTTCAGCGCGAGACGAGCATCTTAGCACTTCAGCACTTTAGCACTTCCTCATGCTTCAGGCCAAGACGAAAATTGTCGCGACGTTAGGTCCTTCGAGCGCGACCGAAGAGATCATCGAAAAGCTGGTGCTGGCCGGAATGGACATCGCCCGGCTGAACTTCTCTCACGGCACGTTCGAAACCCACCTCGACATCGCCACGAAGGTCCGCGCCGTGAGCCAGCGGCTCGGCCGGCATATTGCGATCCTTGCCGATCTGCCTGGTCCCAAAATGCGCACCGGAGATGTAGCCGATCCAAATGGCGTCTTGCTTATGGTCGGCACCGATGTCCGGCTCGCGTATGATCCCGAAGTCCCCACGACCACCGAGCGGATCACGACGTCCTATCAATATCTGGGGGTTGATATCAAGACCGGCCATTCGGTCCTGCTCGATGATGGCGCGATCGAACTGGTGGTGAAGTCCGTAATCTCCGCGACCGAGATCGTCTGCACGGTCAAGACCGGCGGGACCCTCAAAAGCCACAAGGGAATTAACTTTCCCGCGACCGTACTCCGCATCCCGACGTTCACGGACCATGACAAGGAGATCGTTCGTTTTGCCATTCAGAAGATCGGCGTGGATGCGCTGGCACTCAGCTTTGTCCGAAAAGCCGAAGACATCAGGGAACTGCGGCAATTCCTGAAGACAGAGTTCAACGACACTTGGACACCGCTGATCGCCAAAATCGAGAAACCGGAGGCCGTCGAGAACATCAAGGATATTCTCAACGAGACGGATATGATTATGGTCGCGCGCGGCGATCTCGGTGTCGAAATGCCGCTCGAACGCGTGCCGCCGATACAGAAGCGCTTGGTCGATCTCGCCAATGCGCGTGGAATTCCCGTGATCACGGCGACGCAGATGTTGGAATCCATGATCGTCCACTCGCGTCCCACCCGCGCCGAGGCGAGCGATGTGGCAAACGCCGTATTCGATGGCTCGGACTGCGTCATGCTTTCAGCCGAAACGGGCGCGGGAGCCTATCCGGTCGAGTCGGTCGCAACGATGCGAGAAATCATCTTAGCCGCCGAGCGGAGCGGGTATGTGCGAGTTGACCGCGAATTCGTGCTCCCACAGGACGAAGTCGAGTATGCAACCGATTCCGTCGCCCGCGCCGCGTGTGTCCTCGCAGAGGAGGTACACGCTCAGGCAATCATTTGCGCCACGCTCTCGGGACGTAGCGCGCGATCTGTTGCCAAGTACCGGTTCTCGAAGATGGTGATCGGCATGTCCACCGATGACACCGTATTGCGCCGCATGGCATTCTATCACGGTGTCATTCCGCTCAAGCTCGAAGAGGTTAAGACCTTCGACGAGACGCTCGAACGCATGGTCCGAGATGCGCAAGCCAAGGAACTCATCGACGGTTCAGGATGGGTCGTGCTGACCGGTGGTCACCCGACTTTTCAGGTCAGCCACACGAACATGGTGAAGGTCCACTTCTTGGGGTAATCGTAGGGACGTGCCGCGCACGTCCTCCCCTTCAATGTCGAAAGCCCTGATATTGTAAGAAGATCAGCCGATCGATCAGCGCCTTTCGCGCATCCGTGTTGCCTCGTGTGTCGATGTATTGAAATCGCGCAGATTCCCGTATGGGCACACCTGATGGAAGTGAGCTATCGATGAATCGCATCGCATACGACTTCTCAAACAACCCGGCGAGATATGGCGTACCGGATGGAGGGCGAATAAACGCCGTATCGAGCAGCCCATTGATCCGAACCATATTAATCGGATTACCATAGAACCAGCCGAACTTCGCACTCGGATACATTGCGCCGAGCGTTGCGGCATCGAACCAATAATCGGTGCCAGGAGTAATTAACACAAGCGTCGAATCCAGTCGAGCTGTTTCAAGAACGGCTCTGACTTCTTCCTCTCCTGCCGCCTGCTCTCGCAGCTTCGCATAGCTAAAGAAATCTGCGCTGGCATAGTGGTGCAGCGAGACATCGCTTGAGCTTACCGTGCGCTTCGCACTCGGCATGGCGATTTGCGGGTCCGGCAAAAAAGTCGGAAGCAAGAAGAACAGTCCGAGGTTCACCCCCAAATATGCTGCTCCGATAAGTCCACGCCGTCTACTAAGTCCACATTTGTCCACTCCAACGAGGATCACACAAGGGATCAGTACCATCACATCGTGCAGCATATCCTCGCGCGAAAAGGTATTCAGCAAAAGAAATGCGACGAGAATAACAAATGCCGATTGGAAATCGCGAGCGATGCTGTCTTGCCTGCGAACGAATACAGCTATGACCAGCATGTTGACCGAGAAGAGCCCAATGATGAGCCCCTGTGCGATGAGGCTGATCTCGCGTGGCTGGTAGACTTTTGGCATCATCATTTCCCAAACATGCGCTGTGCCGAAGAGGAATATTTCCAACAAAATATAGGAGGCGGCTCCGAGCAGCACGAGACCAAATAGCTGATAGGTTTGTCGCAAGCGAGGAGTATACGTCGCGTGATGAAAATTCAGTCCTACCGTCACGACAGCAAGCAGAAGCACAAACGGCCAAAAACCAATCGACAGACTCAGTCCGAAAATCAGCGCGGCGAGCCGATGATTCTGCGTCTTGTCACTCGTCAAAAGATAGAGCATCCAGACCGCAACGAACAACGTCAGCAATTGCGAGGCGAATGTGTGCGAGAAGTAGAGAACGACCACGTTCAGCGCGAGCATCGCAGCCGCAAGGATTGTTGTGGCGCGGTCTCCACGCCCGAACCGCTCGCCAACTTTCGCGAAGAGATAGATCGTGAGGCCGAATATGATCGCTCGGAAGATCACGAGCGCGGCAAACGCATCGCCCGTCAGATATGCGATCACGCGAGGTATCCACAGCCAGTGAATGCGCAGCGCCTCGAAGCGGTCTGGTGTCCCGTGCATCCAATGCTCGAGGCTTTGCAGGGTGAGCGCGCTCGAATCGGTCCCGATGATCGAGGGCGGGATGAGCGTGAGCAGACTACTCCCAATGGCAACGCCGATTGGAAGTAGACTACTCTTCAAGGGTGAGAGACTGCTCTCGCGTCTCGGATCCAACCGTGACACTTAATCCATAATCCGCTTCAGGAACGCTGGCTTGTCATCGTGGTCGCGGCTACGCGGTTCTTCCACCTTTGCCGCTTCTTGCGCGACGGCCTGCGGTTCCTCTGCTTCGCCGATGGGCGGAAGCTGCACGCCACGTCGCAGATACGCTGGTTGGTCGTAGTCCTTCAAATCGCGTGGACCTGATGGAACGTGCCGCGTATCGGTACGCGGCGTCAGCCGCGAGACTCCGGTCGTTAGCGGACGCTCCGGCGTTTCTACCTCGTTCGTCTCGAATGAAGTCCCGCGTTCTTTTTCACGGAGCGTGCCACGCGGTACAAACATCCGTTCGACGCGCGGCAGCGGCATCGCCTGTGTGTCGGCCATCGCCGTCTCTCGCAATGGCGGCCGCGAGGTCGCAACGACCTCTTCGGTCGATGCCTGATTGATGCGCTGCGTTCGCAGGCGCGGTACTTCTTCCTCTACTCGTTCCGTCACACGGGTTGGACGCAGCTCGCCGCCGCCGCCCACGCTCAGGCCATTGTACTTTGGCCGCGAGTTAAATCCGGTCGCGATCACCGTCACCATGATCTCTTCTTCCATCGTCTCATCGAGCACGGCACCGAAGATGATATTCGCATCGTCGCCGGCCGCGTCGTGGATGATCTGCGTCGCCTCGCTCACTTCGATCAGCGACATTGAGCGCCCACCAGTGATGTTGACGAGCACTCCTTGCGCGCCCTGAATGGATACCCCTTCGAGCAGCGGCGAGGAGATCGCGTGCTCCGCCGCGACGGAGGCGCGGTGCTCGCCACGGCCAACACCCGAGCCCATGATGGCATCGCCCATCTCGCGCATGACGGTCCGCACGTCAGCGAAATCAACGTTGATGTATCCGTGACGAATAATCAGTTCGCTGATGCCCCGCGTGGCATTGTAAAGCACCTGATTTGCGAGCGAGAAGCCATCGAGAAACGAGGTTGAATTCTCGACCAACCCGAGCAACTTCTGGTTAGGGATCACGATGAGCGTATCGACATTGCGGCGAAGCTCCTCGATGCCATCTTCAGCCTGCCGCGATCGGCGCTTGCCTTCGAAGGCGAACGGCTTCGTGACGATTCCGACTACGAGCGCGCCAATCGACTTCGCAATCGACGCCACGACGGGGACGCCACCCGTGCCGGTGCCGCCACCCATGCCGGCCGTGACAAAGATCATATCGCTCCCCGCCATCATGTGCATGATCTCTTCGCGGTCTTCTTCGACGGCTTTGCGCCCGACTTCCGGATCGGCGCCAGCGCCAAGTCCCCGCGTCAGGTTCTTGCCGATTTGCAGCTTGATCGAGGCCGTGCTCTTTTCGAGCGCCTGCATGTCGGTGTTGAGCACGCAGAATTCCACGCCCTCCAGGCCTTTGTTGATCATTGCGTTGACAGCATTGGAGCCACCGCCGCCCACGCCGACCACCCGGATTTTCGCGCCGTATTCTTGTTTGGTATCGAGTTCTATCATAGTTCTAAGTGCTAAGTGCTGAGTGCTGTGTTTCAAAGGACGCTGAGTGTCTCTGCCGAATGCCATACTTAGCACTCAACACTGAGCACTCAGCACTGTTAGAGTTGTTCAAACCATTCTTTCATCTTCGAGAAGATCGAGCCCTTTTGCTCGTCATCTTCCAGATGCGTCTCTTCGCTAACGACAACGGGTTCTTCCGCAGCCAACGTCTCCACGTATGACATAAGGTCGCTCTTCTCGTGATGCCGGAAGGCATAGAGCACGAGTCCGACCGCTGTCGAGAAGACCGGCGACTCGACCTCTTTGACGAGTCCCGCGCCGAAGCCCATCGGCATTCCGATCTTGACCGGCATCTGGAAGACTTCTTCGGCCAGTTCGCGCGTGCCATTCGTCATCGAGCCACCGCCCGTGAGCACGACACCCGCCGAGAGATGCCGCGCGTACCCGGATCGTTTGATCTCGGAGAGCGCGAATTCGAGAATCTCCTCCATTCGCGGCTGAATCACGCGCGCGATTACGGACTTCTGAATTTCACGAGGCTTGCGGCCGGCGAGTCCTGGCAATTGGATCACTTCGTCACGCAGGATGTGCGAGACAACGGCGCAGCCATACTCACGTTTGAGACGTTCGGCCTGATCGCCGAGAATGCCGAGTCCCTTGCGAATATCATCCGTGACTTTTTGTCCGGCAATACCGACAACAGCCGTGTGGCGGATGGTCCGTTCTTCGAATACCGCAATGTCCGTGGTGCCACCGCCAATATCGACGAGCGCCACGCCAACCTCCTTTTCCTCATCGTCAAGCACGGCATAGCTCGACGCGAGCGGTTCAAGAACGATATCGCGGACGCGGAGTCCAGCGCGCTCCACACAGTTGTAGATGTTTTGCACGGCGGTGACGAGGCCGTTGATGATGTGGACGCTCGCCTCCAGCCGCACGCCGGACATACCGATCGGTTCGTAAATCCCGTCCTGTCCATCGACGATAAACTCTTGCGGGATTACGTGCAAAATTCGGCGGTCCATGGGCAGATGCACCTTCTTCGTATCCTCGATCAGCCGATCGACATCATCCTGCGAGATCGTCCGCTCGGCATTCGAGATCGTGACAACGCCGCGCGACTGGAACGACTGAATGTGATCGCCCGCAATGCCAACAACGACCTCGCGGATCTTCACACCGCTCTGAGCCTCGGCCTCCGCAATGGCGCGCTCGATCGAGCGCACCGTCTTCTCGATGTTCGTCACGACGCCGCGCGAAAGTCCATCGGCCGGGGCATGCCCCACGCCGAGCACGGTCATCGTGTGCGGCTCGCGCAGCGAGATCGCCGCGACGATCGCACAGACCTTCGTCGTGCCCACATCAAGCCCGACGATGATCTTCGCCGGCTCGTGTTGCGCTGGGACGCCCATCATGGGAGAGCCACCCATGGGTGAGCCACCCATCGGGGCCCCACTCGAATAGCTGCTCGTGCTATACGCTGGTTCTGAATAGGTCGGACGATCGCTCATCCGGGGATCGCTCATTCGCGTTCGTTGCATAACAAGTTATGATGTGGACTGAATGGACTCGATGGACGGAACGGACACCATGGACGCGGTGGACGGTCCACATCGTCCATCAAGTCCATTGAGTCCAGAAAATTTCTGAGATGCTGGCGGCGCACCATGCAGCATGGCTTGGTTGCGGCGCTTCAGGATGATCTGCCCTCGAAACCGCGCATCGACATAGAGCGCATCGCCGGCCCGGAGCGACTTCTCAAGCTTGGATCTCCAGACTTTGGCAAGCAGCGCGATCTGTGTCATGAAGAAGTGATCGTTTGTCACGCGCGTGGTTGTGCCACGCTCTTCTTCAAGCGCGGTCTGAAATGGTGCGTCGAACGGCGATCCGATGAAGATCGGCGTCTGTGTCTCGGCAGTATAGATGACGTATGATCCGTTGGGCGTCCGGCGCAATTCGCCGATCGCTTTGCCCAACGCCCCGGAGTCAATCGCGCCGATCGTCGCGACGAGTCGCGCCATCGCCTGGAAGCCGACCGTGTCCCGCTCGCTCACACCGCTCAGGAGTGGCACCGCGAGCAAACGCGCGGGATCGCTGAGACCCGCAAGCAGCTTGGGTCGAAGCAGGTGTCCATCCCGATCGATAAGATAAGTCTCACCCGACGAATCTGACTTTAGCATCGCCACTGGCCGCCGTTCTTCGATGGAGATGACGATGCTTGCCGGACTCAGTTCTCGGCGAACATGCACATGTTTGACTAAAGAGTGCTGCGCGACCCTCGACTCAATGCGCCGGAGGTCGATCGAGTAGAATGCTTGCTTCATGTCGATTGCGGCAAGCCGGACGATCTCCCGCTCGGCCACAAGATCGGCACCTTCCACTTTTACGCTCTCAAGCGCGAGCGAGCGATCGAAATGCGCCGCGAAGTACCACAGTGAAGCTAGCGCACCAACTGCCAGAAGAAATAGCGCCGGTGCCCAGCGAGAATGCCTCCAGGAAGTCCCTTCGTCACCGTTCGTTCCAGATAAATCATGAGTATCCTCCGCAAGGAACTGTTCGAACGTATCGCTCGGCATGCTCTCGCTTTCGGGAGCGTCGCTCGCGGCCGCCCGATCGAGATATGCCTCTACATCCGTCCGCAGTGCGGACGCGCCAAGGTGCTCGCTCTGTCGCTCGCCCAGTCGCTGCCGGACGAGATCGTCCGGCTCCCGCGCCCGAAGATTCGTCAGTTCTTTGCGGCCGCCATTCGGCGGATTGATCGTAAATCGCATAGCAAAAACTTTCGCAAACACGCACAGTTGCCTGCGCGCAGCACGAAAACAGCGTTCGCTGAAAAATGAAATACGTGAGTTAAAGGCTTGCCTCGTTGAGAGGCAATGCAAATAGGGCTTGCGGGCAGCGGAAGCTCCACTGCTCTCGTCTAAAGGCTTGGCTCTTGCTCGGCTTCCGCAGAAACAGCGGGTTCGGTCACTTCGGCAAGGACTGCTGCTTCCGGACTTTCGGTCTGGACACTCTCCAGAGGCGTTGGCAGCGCTATATTCTTCTTGGTCTCTTGCTTCTCTTTCGGATGCGAGTCTTTCGCTTCCTCCTTATGTGGGTGCTCCGATTTGGATTCTTCAGTCATCGACCGATAGCCAACGCTATAGAACCACCCTTCGAGTTTGACCTGCGGATCATCATAGAATGCAGGCAAGTAATCGCGGATCGGGCGCCGTTGCCGATCCTCTCGGCTCTCGGTCTTAATCATGCCGAGCAAACACCGGAGGGCACTTTGCGCCTCGGGATTTCGAGCGGCCTGGTCGATCGCATGACTCGGGATATCCCAGCCGCGATCTTCCAGTGTGGCCATTTGCTTCCGAAGCACATCGGGTTGCAACCGGTCACCAGCGGTGAAGACCCATGGCAACACCTCAACGATTGTCAGCGGCTTCGGCGCCATCATCGGCCAGACTGCCGCATCTTGACGAACATCGAGCACTTGATCGAGCATCGACATGCCAAGCAGCGCCGCGCGGCCCTGCGAGTTCGCATCGGTAAACTCATAACGATTGGTCAGACGGTTGTAACCAATCTGAACCGGACTGACAAGATGCCGGTCGGCCACGCGGCGCAGGGCATGGTCCGTGCGGCGAAAGCGCTCGGCGAGCGATCCGCGCTCGTAGGGTGCTAAAGGCTCACGAGGTAGTGGCGAGCGGCGATCGTTGTACCGGTCATTCCCTCGATCGTTATACCGGTCGCCTCGGCGGTCGTTGTAGCGGTCGTCCCGGCGATCGGGCCAGAGTGCTTCGTCTTCCAACCGCGACTCACGATAGGCGCCCATCCGTTCGATCCAAAGCCGCACGCCGTCATCAACGTTCTTTTTGAGATCCTCCCGCACTCGCTTTGCGAGCGATCTCCAGTCGGTGATCCCTTCGCCCTTCAAAAATTCGAAAAAGTCAGCGGGATAGCTGAGCGGGAAATCAAGCGCGACCAACGCAGGCGGCAATTCCAGTAGCCGTGCCAAAATATCCTTGCGAGAACGGATCTGCTCGAACTCCGTCAGGACCATCCACTCGCCTTCCTTGGTCGCCTCGGCCCAGAACATATCATCGACCGGCTCGCGGCGTCCGGACCAGCGGATGACGACAAAGCGCTCGAAGATTGCTGGGGCTGGTTTGCGTGCCTTTCGCGCGCGCGGCTCACGCTCCCGTGGCTCACGCTCCCTTTGCGGGCGGTATTCGCGGCGGGCCGTGCCATTGGCAGCGACCGCACCATCGGTGGGTGGAGCTTCCGTTTCTTCTGAAGCGACATCCGAAGCAGCGCCATCCGAAGGGATGGTACTCTCATCGGTCACCATCTCCAAGGGGGATGGCGTTTCTTCTATCTCGTGTATGGGAGTTTCTTGGGTCATTGTGCGATGGCAAATTCTGAGGCCGGCACGGTAACACCAGTTTGCTCCCTATCCTTCATGAGTTCGAATATCGGTCGGGCTGCGTTCGTAATCGTCCCGGCGCCGATGGTCAGGATGACATCGCCGGCCTGCGCGATCGCGACGACCCGATCCGGCAACTCTTCGACGGTTGCAACCTCATGGATTTCCTTCAGCTCCAGCACCGCCTCGGCGATCAGCTTACTGGTGACACCTTCAATCGGCTGTTCGCGCGCCGGATATATGTCCAGCAGCACGAGCACATCGGCAAGTTCCGCAAATACCTGGCCGAAACCAGTTGCAAAATCACGTGTCCGCGTAAATGTGTGCGGCTGGAAACACGCGACGATGCGCCGGCCCGGATAGCATTTTCGGGCTGTCAGGAGCGTCTCTCGGACTTCGGTGGGATGATGCGCGTAATCATCGATCACAACCACACCGGCAGCCTCGCCGATACGTTCAAACCGCCGCTCGGCACCCGTAAAGCGTTTCAGCGCCCGCACCGAGGTCTCGAAAGGAATCGATAAGATCTCTCCGACGGTCAGCGCGGCAAGCGCATTGTAGATATTGTGCTCCCCGGGTACGCGTAATTCCAACTCTCCAACTGCATCGCTGCCTCGCATGATCGTTGCACGCATCCGTTGGGCACTCAGCAAAACGTTCGTCGCACGATACTTTGCTTCCATCGACCGAAGGCCATAACTCACGATCCGCTTCTGAAGCCGTGGTGTGATGGCGCGCAAGGCTGGCTCATCGATGCAAACAACCGCGTATCCGGTTTGCGGCGATGATGGACCCTGGTTCGCGAACTCGACGAACGCGTCTTTCAGATCGTCCAAGTCTTTGTATATATCGAGGTGCTCTTCTTCAAGAGAGGTCATGACGGCGATGAATGGCCGGAGCGCGAGGAAGCTGCGATCGTACTCGTCCGCTTCAACAACGGCAATGCGTCCGGTCCCGGCGCGCGAATTCTTCCCATCCAGTTCCGCAACGCTGGCGCCAACAAGCACGAGCGGATCGAGCTTTGCCTCGATGAGGATCGAGGCGATCATACTGGTCACCGTGGTCTTTCCGTGCGTGCCAGCAACGGCAATGACACTGTGATCGGCCAGTAGCTCGGCCATGAAGTCCGCACGGCGAAGGATTCGAACACCGCGCTGCACGGCTTCCGCGTATTCAGGATTGTCGCGATGCACGGCGGAAGAATAAACGACGATATCCGCCCCGTTCACATTCTGCCCGGCATGTCCTTCATGGATGGTCGCGCCAAGCAATGCGAGTTCGTCCGTCTTTGCATTCGCAACCAGATCGCTTCCGGAGACTTCGATGCCCCGGAGCAGCAATATCTCCGCAAGCCCGCTCGTACCGGCTCCGCCGATGCCAATAAAATGAACGTGACGCATAGTCGCTGGCCTCAGCCAGACTCCTTCCCGAGCGCTATCTTACGTGGCGCGCCTGACGCCGGACGCGCTTCTCTGCCCAGCGGTCCCGCCCACTGGCGCAAGTCGGCAAGCAACTGTCTGCGGCGATCGAAGTTCGCCAGACGAATTCGGATTGGGCGCCGCTCGCCTTTCAACCGAATGCGTACGACACGGATACGTCCGCGAGGCTGGCGAAACCGCGGTCCGAATTGCAGAAAGGCTACCTCAGATCGCGCCACAGAGCGCTGGCGCGCGCGGCTCTTAAACCGGATTGCATCCCGTGCGATCTCAATTTGGCGGCCCATAAATAGATTATAAGCCAAGGCACAAACGGAAATCAACGTGATTGCGGAGAGCAGGAACAACAGTGGGTCCTGCCATAGCGAAGGAAACGCCTCGGATGCAACGGACGACCGAACAATGAGATATAGCACCAGCGCCACCGCGTACATCGCGATAGACTGATACAGGAAATCGAGGCGTGCTCGATAGACGTGTGTTGATTCCTCGGTCATGTGACTCTCTCTAACAACCATTCGGCCACAATCTTTGCAGCATCCGGTTTGTCTCTGCGGGCCATTGCCTCTGACATCGTGCGTAATCGTTCTGGATCGTGAAGCAACAACAGGACCGTCTCTAACAATCGGTCTCTGACTTCGCCGTCTTGAAGCACTACGGCCGCTCCATCCTTCTCGAATGCAAGTGCGTTCATCTCCTGATGGTTCGCCATCGCGCCCGACCACGGAACCAGCACCGTTGGCTTCCCAAGCCGTGCAAGCTCGGCCAGCGACGATGCTCCCGCGCGACACACGACTAAGTCCGCAGCGCGGAAGGCCCGCTCCATCTCGTAAATGTACTCCATCGCACGAACGTTCGGCTGATTCCTAAACTTCTCGCGTAGACGCTCGGCGTCAGCGCTCTTTCCGGTCTGCCACAGGATGTTGTACCCCTGCTGGGTAAGCCCCGGGGCCGCACTCTCGACCGCTTCGTTAATCGGTCGCGCACCGAGCGAACCGCCGAATATGAAGATCGTCCGGCGTGCGGCGTCGAGGCCGAAACTCGATCTTGCCTCCGCTTGCGAAAGCTGGAGCGCGCCGAGCTCGGGCCGCACGGGCGTTCCGCAGACAATCGCCGATTGTGCAAGAGGTTTTGTGAATTGATCGAGCGATTCCTGATAGGCCGCGAACAGCTTATCCGCAAATGGCGCGAGGAGTTTATTCGCTGAACCGGCGATCGAGTTAATTTCGAGTAGCGCTATCGGCATTCGCATGATCCAGGCCGCAATGCCTACTGGCACGCTGAGATACGCGCCACCGCCCAGCATCGCTGCAGGCCGCTCGCCGGACATCAGTCGCATACAATCAACCGTGGCAGCGGCGAATTGGAATGGAAATCGCAGCATTCCTGCCGCAGACTTGCGCGGTGCTTCGATTTTGATCGGATGAAACGGAAACCCGGCTCTCGGCACCTCGCGCGACTCGATCCGCTTGCGGGTGCCGACGAAGATGACACGGACATCCCGCCGCATGCGGCGAATCTCTTCCGCGACTGCCAATGCCGGATACAAATGGCCGCCCGTGCCACCTGCAGCGATGAGGATTGTCTTCTTTGCGCTCTTCATCAAGCCGGTTGTGCTCCTTCCTCCGATCGCGGACGAAAGAGCCGCTCAAGCCGATCGAATAGCGAGACCGTCGAGGCGCGCGGAAGCAATTCAACATGCTTCGAAATATTCAGCAGAATTCCAACTGCCGCCGCGCCAAAGATCATGCTTGTGCCGCCATAGCTCACGAATGGCATCGGTAGTCCGGTCACGGGCATCAGCCCAACGTTGACGAAGGCGTTGATGATGACGTAAATTGCAATTGTCATCGTAATACCGAAAGCCGTGAATCGCCCGAATGTGTCCGGCGCGTGCTTGGCGATCTGGAAGCCCCGCACAATGATGAAGCCGAAGAGGACCACAAGCAGCGCCGCACCGATAAACCCGTACTCCTCGCCGATCACGGAGTAAATAAAGTCGCCATACGACTCCGGCAAGAAGAACATGCTTTGCTTTGACTGCCCTATGCCGACTCCGAATATTCCGCCATTACCAAAGGCGAGCAGCGCCTGATCGAGCTGATACGTGACTTTGTCCGTACTCGCATTGTGATGTCCAACGAAGGCCAGCATCCGTTGAACGCGATAGCTTGCAGTCAGCGCGAAGATCCCGCCACCGAACACGGCCAGCGCCCCGGTGCTGAGCATGTACTTCATCGGCACTTGCGCCACATACATGATGCCGAACGTGATGAGCACCAGTACGCTTGCAGTGGACATATTCGGCTGCTTGGCAATCAGCGCTGCCGCCGCAATGGCCCAGGCCACAATCGGCAAGAATGCCTTCTTGAAATCGCCGATGATCTCCTGCTTCGCCGCGCAGAGCGCTGCAACATGCAGCACCAAGGCGAACTTTGCAAACTCCGCCGGTTGGAAGCTGAGTGGCCCGAGCGCAAGCCAGCGCTTTGCGCCAAGCTCCCGCGTGCCGACAAAGAGTACCATCACCAACAGAAGAAGCGAGGAGAGCATGATCCACTTCGTATGCTTCTCGAACTTGTGGTAGTCGATCTTCGTGAAGAAAAGCATTGCCGCAAAGGACAAGAAGACTTTCTTCGCGTGATTGAAGAGCATCGACTCGCTTGTGCCCCTGATCGAGCTGAAGTGCGCGCTCGCCGTATAAACGAACGCCAACGACGCGAGCAACAGGCCAGTCACGGCCAAAAAAAGACTAAGGTCGGCAGTACGTTTGGGTTTCATTTCTCAACTTCGATTACCGTTCCATTCTTAAAAAATAGGACAATCGTCCGGTAGTATGGTTCGATTGTGTAAACGATTCGATCTCCGGCAGTATCTTCCGGCAGGCCCAGTGTGGTAAACACTTGCGGTTTCGTCATTCCGAGCAGGCTATCCCTTCGAAGCGGATGCTCATGAAAGAACTTCGCAGCGATAGGATCAACGTATGAGAGGCTCTTAATATGGTGTTCATACCATTTTGAATAGGACCATGTAATGAGCACTGCAAATACGATTAGTGCAATGAGGGAAGAAATTAGCACGCTGATGATTCTTCTTCGAATGAGCATTCTCAGAATTAGCCATACGCAGAGGTAAATAATCGCGAGGATAACAATCGATGTTAGAATGCCGATAACGGGATCCATATTGGAAATTTCATTTCAATTGATTCACTAATTTCTTAAACACTCTCCCCCGGTGTTCGTAATTATCGAACATGTCGAAGCTCGCGCAGGCGGGTGAGAGGAGCACAATGTCGCCAGGTGCGGCAGCGTCCTTCGCTAATCGCACGGCTTCCTCCATCGACATCCCGGCAGAGTGAATCGGCTTCATCCCTTTGAAGAATTTCTCGATCTTCTCGGCACCTTTGCCGACGGTGACAATTGCCTTCACATGCTCCTCGACTAAATCTTTGATCTTCGAGTAATCGTTGCCTTTGTCCTTGCCACCGGCGATAAGGATGATCGGCTCTGCAAAGCTACCGAGTGCGTAAAAAACCGAATCGACGTTCGTCGCTTTGGAGTCGTTGTAATACTTCACGCCGTTCAACTCGCGGACGAATTCGATGCGATGCTCGACGCCCTTGAATTCACGCATCGTCTCGCGAATCACGTCGAACTCGACACCCATCGTCCGAGTCATGAGCGCCGCCGCCATGGCGTTCATCAGATTGTGCGGCCCCGGAATGCCGATCTCCGCGCGGTTCATCAGCACTTCCTTTTCGCGGCCAATGCGAAGGACGATGTCGTCGCCTTGCAGATAGGCGCCTTGCTTCAGTTCTTCTTTTAGCGAAAATCCGAGTGTTCGGACACTGACAGTTTCCGCAACATTGCGGACGGTCTCGTCATCGTGATTATAGACGAAGACATCGTGTCCCTTCTGGTTCTCGACAATCCGAAACTTCGACTGGATATAGGCTTCGTAATTCTTGTATCGGTCTAAGTGGTCCGGCGTGATATTCAAGATGGCGGAGACCTTTGGTCGGAACGTATCGATCGCATCGAGCTGGAAGCTCGATACTTCGAGCACGACCACCGCCTTTTCGCCTTTCGCCTGATCGACAATTTCCGAGAACGCAATTCCGATGTTGCCGGCAACCAGCGTGTTCCACTCGGCGCGCTTGAATATCTCCCCGACGAGCGTTGTCGTCGTCGTCTTTCCGTTCGTGCCTGTGATTGCAATGACCGGCACTTCGCATTGATCGAACGCGATCTCGATCTCTGCCAAGATCTTGATACCCTTCTCTCGCGCGAGCTTTACGATCGGCGCTTCCATTGGAACGCCGGGGCTAAGTATGACATAATCGGCATCGAGCACGCGGTGCGTGTTGTTCCCAAACTCGTACTCGACTCCAATCTCGTCCAACTCGCGCGCGGCATCCTCGAACTTCGACTTTTTGCCGCTCTCGGAAAGAAATACTTTGGCCCGTCGCGTCTTGAGCAAGCGCGCGACCGCGAGGCCGGACCTGCCGGCACCTAAGATCGAAAAACGTTTGCCACGGACTAACATAGGGTATAGCGTTTAGGGTATAGGGTAGAGGATGCAGGGTATTCATACCCTACACCCTATACCCTACACCCTCGTTGACCAGAATGTCTATCTAACTTTGAAAGTAGTCAGCGCCAGGATTGCGAGGATGATCGCTGTGATATAAGCACGCGTCACGATCTTCGACTCGTCCCAACCGCACAGCTCGAAGTGATGGTGCAGCGGCGCCATCCGGAAGATTCGTTTGCCTTCGCCATAGCGCTTTCGAGTATACTTGAAGTAACTCGTCTGAATGATCACCGACACGGATTCGAGAATGAAGATACCGCCGACGATCGGGAGCACGAACTCCTTTTTGCAGAGCACCATCATCGTCCCAATCGCTCCACCCAATGCCAGCGATCCGGTGTCTCCCATGAATACTTCCGCAGGATGCGCATTGTACCAGAGGAAGCCGAGCACCGCTCCGACCAGCGAGGCCGAGAACACACTCAGTTCACCGGCTCCGCGCAGGTACGGAATATTCAGATAATCGCTGAGTTGCAAGTTGCCGGAGAAGTAAACGATCGCCGCGATTGGAATGAAGGCAATTGCCACCGTCCCCGCAGCGAGCCCATCGAGGCCGTCTGTCAGGTTTACCGCGTTTGATGTCGCCGTGATAACAAATATCACGAACAGCACATAAAACACCGGCCCGAACTCGAATACGAGATTTTTGAAAAACGGGACCGTCGTCGCAGTCGTAATATCGACTCCGGCGTACTTGAAGAGATTGGTTGAGAACATGATCGTGAGCGAAACCACAAGCCCCACCACGATCTGCCCGAGAATCTTGTAGCGGCCAACCAATCCCTTCTTCTTCTTCTTTACAACTTTTAGGTAATCATCGAGGAATCCAACGCCACCGAGCAAAACGGTGGCAACCAATATCAGGATGATAAATACATTGCTGAGTTCTGCCCAGAGCAGCGTGGGTATCACGATGGAGATCAGCACGATGATGCCGCCCATCGTCGGCGTGCCGGCTTTTTTGAGGTGCTGTTTGGGCGCCTCGACCTTCCCTTGCTCGCCAATCTGCAGCGAGTGCAAGCGTGCGATGATCTTCGGGCCACTCCAAAGGCTGATGAGCAGCGCTGTAATCGCTGCGAGCGCGCTGCGAAAGGTCAGGTATCGGAACAGGTCGCCGCCGGGTGGGCTGAACGTTCGATTGATCCAGTTAAAAAGATAGTAGAACATTGGGGTGAAGGATCGTTAGGCTCGCTGAAGCATTTCGATCAGCTCCTCCATCTTCATGCCGCGCGACCCCTTGATGAGCACCGCATCGCCAGGCTTCAGAAGCTCTCGAAGAGTCGTCGCGAGCTGCTTCTTGGTCTTGAAGTACGACTCGGTTGCCGAACTCTTCTGGTTTGCGCTGGCGGAGCCGAATGCCTTCCAGGCCAGCTCCATATCTTTGCCGGTAAAGAAGACTTGGTCAACATGGCACGTCGCAAGCCATCGTCCCAAAGCTCGATGCTCCTTGCTCGATCGATCGCCAAGCTCGAACATATCTCCGAGAACCGCATATCTCCGCCCTTCGGCTGGGAACGTCGCGAGCGTGCGAACTGCGGCTTCCATGGAGTCCGGATTAGCGTTGTAGGCATCGTTCAGAATCGTCACACCGTGCGGCGTGTGCATAACCTCCATGCGCTTCGTATGGGGCCGGAAGATCTCGAGTTGAGACTTGATCTCGGCTCGCCGAACCTTGAAATGGAATGCAACCGCGACGGCTGCCGCAACCATGTTCGGTGCGTAGTCTGCGATCAATTGCGTCCGCACTTTGAAGGACTTGCCATCGAATCCGACGCGTAACTCGGCTTGTCCATCCTTCGAGTTGGCAATCTTGGTCACATTAACGTGATGTGGGCTCTCCTGAGCGTTCGTTCCGAAGGTCGTGCAGCGATCTCCGAACTGCTTAGCGGCTTGGCGCAAATACCGATCGTCCAGATTGACGAATGCAAATCCGCTATGCGCTTGCGCATACGCAAATGCTATTTTCTCTTCTTCCGCAACGCCCTTCAAGTCTTTGAAAAACTCAAGATGCTCGCGGCCGATATTCGTCACCAGCACGTGTGTTGGCTCTGTCACATTGCAAAGCCATGCGATTTCGCCCGGATGGTTGGTGCCGATCTCGAGCACGGCCATGTCATGCCCATCGCGCAACTGGAATAGCATTCGCGGCACGCCGATCTGGTTGTTGAAATTCGCCTCCGTCTTCAGCACATCGTACGAATCTGAAAGCAGGTGGGCAACCAACTCCTTCGTTGTCGTCTTTCCATTCGAGCCTGCGATGGCTAAGATTGGAATCTTGAATTTCTTCCGGTAACAATTCGCCAGCGCGCCCAGCGCATCGAGTGTGTCCTTGACAACGAGTAACGGAAGTGAAAGCTGCTTTCCTTTCTGCGCACGATACCAATGGTCGGAGACGATGGCTGCTACTGCGCCTTCATTTCGTGCGGTATCCAAAAATTTGTGGCCGTCGAAGTGCGGTCCCTTGAGCGCGACGAACAGATCGTCCCGGTGCACAGTCCGCGAATCGGTCGAGACATCGCGGAATGTCCGGTTCGGATCGAGCCTGCTCAGCCGGTCCTCGTGGAGGAACGGGATCGAGAGCAGGTCCTGAACAGTGAGATTCACTTTTGGTGTGCCAGTGGAGTATGCAGGGTAAAAACGATCAAAATGCCGCAGGCCTCAGACGGTGTCCGCGCCGCTCGGGGCGCAATGATAACAGCATCTATGGCCGATACCGCTCCCACTCGAACACGTTAAATCAGGTGATTCCACCCCACCGGAGCACTTCTTCGCGATCGTCAAAATGATGACGTTCGTGGCCGATAATCTGCACTCGCTCATGCCCTTTGCCAGCTATTAACACGACATCTCCGGGCTCCGATTGGTTTAGCGCCATTGCGATAGCCCTGCTCCGATCTGGTTTAATTGCCACTTTTTGCAGCGCATTTGCCGGAATTCCGGCCACAACTTCACTGATAATGGCTTCCGGCGATTCCGAACGCGGATTGTCGGACGTAACGATCACCGCATCTGACAATAGACTTGCGATTTGGCCCATCTGAGGGCGTTTCATCCTGTCGCGGTCGCCTCCGCAACCAAAAACCGTGGTGATCTTTGCGGATGGCGCCACCTGGCGGATTGTCTCGAGCACCTTGCAGAGCGCGTCCGGGGTATGCGCGTAGTCAATAATCGCCGACGCGCCGCTCGCGAGCGGAATCGTCTCGAATCTTCCCCGCACGGGCCGGAGTTCGCGCGCAAGCATTGCCAGCCGTTCGAGTGGATAGCCCTCCACTCCAAAGTAAAGCGCACCGATCGCAGCCATCAAATTTTGGACGTTGAACGCCCCGACAAGCTGGGAGCTAACACGCGCCTTCTCGTCGGAATATCTTTTTTCCACAACGAAGCTGCTGCCCTCGATCGAAAGATCGAGATCACTTGCAATGAGATCTCCGCCGACCATTATCCCGTTTTCGGAGATTGAAAAAGTGTGTGCATTGGCACGCGTTCGTTCGACCATTCGATAGCCATACGGGTCATCCGCATTCGTGATCGCAATGGCCGTATCTTTGAGTCCGTTGAAAAACTTTTGTTTGGTCGCGAAATACTCTTCCATCGTGTGATGGAAGTCGAGATGGTCCTGCGTCAGATTAGTGAAGACGGCAATGTCAAAATCAAGTCCTGCCACACGATCGAGCGCCAGTGCATGTGAGCTGACCTCCATCACACAGGTGGTTACCTCGACTGCAACCATCCGTGCAAGCAATTCGGAAACATCCCGTGACTCTGGCGTCGTGTGCGTCGCCTCGATCTCCTCGCCAGCGATCTCAATGCCGATCGTCCCGATGAGTCCGACGCGTTCGCCGCGCAGTTCGAGAAACTGCTTGATGAGGTTGGTCGTCGTCGTTTTGCCGTTCGTCCCGGTGACTCCGATGAGACGCATTTTCGAGCTGGGCGACCCGAAAGCTTGCTCCGAAACGATTGCGAGCGCGCGGCGTGTGTTCTCGACAAGAATGCGCGCGACACCCGCTTGCTCCGCATCCTGGCTCGAGAATGTGTTCTCGTCCTCGATGACGATTGTTTGCACGCCGCGTGCAATCGCTTGCCGGATAAAGCGATGGCCATCCGTTTCAAAGCCTCGAATGGCGAAAAAAGTATCGCCCGTCTGTACGTCGCGCGAATCATAACGCGGGCTGGAGAGATCGGCCTCCCAGGAGGCACTTTCACTCGGTGCCGATACCCCAAGAAGACCGATCTCCTCCAACCGCGTTAGCTCACGTAATTTCATTTTTCAAAGAACGCTGCTTTCAGGCGATGAGATGCGTCGTGACGTGGACGATTTTTGAGATCATCGATGATCTCAGTCTCATCCACTGCATTTCTCGCACAGGTACCTCCGGCGTGATCACAGCAGCAATAACGAATGATGAATTCTGAAGTTAGGCGGATGATTGCTCATCCTGATGATCGCTCATCCTTAGGATGATCGCTCATCCTCAGTATTCAACATTCGTTTGTGCTTATTGTTCTTCGCCGAAGAGCGTAACGGTCGGGCTACCGCCGGTCGCCTCCATACCGAGCAACGCCCCTGGATTCGGTTCCTGTCTTGTGACAGTCCCCTGGCCATTGGCATGCACGCGCAATCCCTTTGCCGATGCGTATTTGATCGCGCGCGTCATCGGAAGGCCCACTAGCGCGGGCATTGCGACGGCGCGATCTTCTTGTCTCGCGTCAGGATGTACGATTTGGAAGCGAACAGTATCCCCACCACACTTTTCGACATTGTCGATGATGCCGTCCTGAGCATCCTTCGCCAATGCTCCACGGACGACGAACCCCTGGCTTGCCAGCACTGAGCGCCCCTGCTCGACCGAAAGGCCGAGCACGTTCGGCATCTGCCTCTGCTCCGATCGCGTCGTGAGCAACATACCGTCGATATCGACGACGCCTTCATCGACGGCCGGCTTCTCTTGCTTCATCTGCGTCCGCGCCTCAGCCGGAAGAGTGCCGTTCATATCCATGATGCGCATCGCGATCTCCCGAAAGATCGGCCCGCTGACCGTGCCGCCGTAATAGCCATTATGCGGTGAGCGAAGGATAACGCTGATCAAATACTCCGGTTTTCGCGCCGGGAAAAAGCCTGTAAAGCTGGAAGTGTAATGCTCCTTCGACCAATGGCCATCGACGAGCTGCTGTGCCGTGCCTGTCTTGCCTGCGATGCGCACACCCTTGATCTGCGCGAGCGTTGCCGTTCCGGAATCGACGACACCTTCCATGATACTAATCAGCGTCCGGCACGTTTGCTCGCTGATGACACGCCGAATTTCCTGCGGCTGCGTCTCGATGGGTCCATTCGGGCCGTCGCGCCGAGCGATGATGTAGGGCTTCATCATGAGACCGAAATTCGCCACGGTCGCATAGGCCACGGCCATCTGCATCGGTGTAGCTGTCATCTCGTAGCCGAAGGCCATGTATCGCTTCGAGTTCGCTTGCCAGTTTCCCGGCGTGTGCAGCACGCCTTTGACCTCGCCCGGAAGATCGATGCCGGTGTAATTGCCAATTCCGAAATCGCGCAAGTATTTGTAGAAACGGCGGCGATCAAGTCGGTCCGAGATCTTGGCGAAAGAAATATTACTCGACTTCTCGAGTGCCTGCCGAAACGTGAGAATCCCGTAGGGATGCGTGTCCGTAATGTGTACGCCTTTCTCCGGCGCCCAATGGCCGTGCTCGGCGTCGATCTTGTCGTCCGGCTTCCACACGCCGTCCTCGAGTGCTGCCGAAGCAGTCAGAACTTTGATCGTCGAACCCGGCTCATAGGCATCCGTGATCGCGCGATTGCGAAGCATGTCGTTTGTTGCAATGCCAAACTTGTTCGGGTCGAAATCCGGCACGTTTGCAAGTGCAAGGATTTCACCCGTCGAAGGACGCAGGACAATCGCGATGCCCGCTTCCGCGCCCGCTTTTTCAACTCCGGCCTTGAGCGCCGTTTCAGTGGCCGATTGAATCGCTTCGTCGATTGTGAGCGTGAGGTTTTCTCCGTCTAAAGCAGCCGTCTTCTCATAGTCCACATCGGGCCGGAGCGCACCGTGCCCATCCTTCTGCATGATCTGTGTACCCGCGCGGCCAGCGAGATCGCGGTTCGCGAGCAGTTCGATACCGGCCAGCCCGCGTCCATCCTTGCTGGCAAAGCCGAGCACATGCGAGGCTCGCTCGCCAAATGCGTAGTTTCGGCGTGAATCGCGCAAACTAATTAGCCCGTGGTCTTTCACGGTATCGAGCCTCGCGGCAACTTCGAGAGGTACTTCCTTTTCCACGACGACAAACCGCCGAGACGTATCGCTGAACAGTGCGAGATACGTCTTCACCGGACGACCGAACACCTCGGAGAAGAGCGCTGCGAGCTGCTCCTTGTGCTGGATCGCGCGTGGGTCGACCGCGTATTTGACAACGTAGGCATTCGTCGCGAGGATCATCCCATGACGATCGCGGACAACTCCGCGGCGTGCCGGAATCGCTGACACCATCTTATACTGCCCCGCAGCCTCGCGCGAAAACGCAGCATGGTCGAGCACCTGAAGTTTGAAGAGCTTGCCAACAACTAAGACAAGCGCGAACAGGAAGCAAATGAGTACCGTATACAAACGGCCATTGCTCGTCAAGGCATTAGCGGGTTTGGGTGCTGCGAAGAATCGCTTCAATAGCGGCTCTGCTCCAGATCGAGTCTCGTCTTCGACTACCGGGGTACCGCGGACATCCTCATTTGCTCCTCCAAACACCGGAGCTGATGGACGCGGTTGTTCCTGCGAGCGAACATCAGGATTCTGGCGTGGAGCGGCGCGCGGCGTGGCCACCCCTGCACGAAGCACGGGCTCGCCAAACAGTTCGTCCTGGTCACGAAACCTCATCCGTTCATTCGTCCCACTTATTTGACGATGACGAAATCATCGCCAGTCGCCTCGATCATGCCAAGCTTTGTCTTAGCAATCTCCGCGACACGGCTCGGCGCCGAAAGCTGCATCTCGTTCGCCCGCATCCGAAGCATTCTCTGTTCCGTCTGCGCAATCTGCTCGTCAAGTTTTGTCCGTTCCGCAGTCAGGCGGTTCACCTGCAATGTATTCCAAATGATGAGCACCGCGCAACTCACCACGACGCCAAAGAAGACGATGACATAGAGCGTCGGCATCTTTTTGACGACGCGCTCGATCTCACTCGGCTCGTGCTTCTGGGGAAGTGGCTCCGCAACCGGCGCGACGTATGCCACTGGCTCGCGGCTCGTGACACCGATGAGTCCGCGAGTAGGCGCTTGTACCGCGGCGTTACGCCGCATCGTGCCTGCCGAAATTGCAATTGTTGCCATAATCTTGCCTACTGTTCGTCGATTCGTGCAATGCTTCGCGCAATGCGCTCGGCCGCTCTGAGCCGTGCGCTCCGCGCGCGAGGATTTCTCTCGACCTCCTCCCGCGAGGGAGCGACCGGCTTCCGCGTCAACAGACGCAGCCGCGCCCGCGCTAAATCGATCGCTTCCTTCAGTCCACCGAGCGATCCCGGCTCGAACCGGGGAGCGCTCTCTTTCCTAAAAAACTCTTTCGCGATCCGATCCTCGAGCGAATGGTAGCTCACGACGACGATCCGGCCACCATCGCGGAGTAACTCCGGCGCCTGCTCCAACGCTTGGCGTAAATTCCCAAGCTCATCGTTCACTTCGATCCGAAGCGCCTGGAAAATGCGCGAGAGCGTCTCGTTCCGCTTGTCCTCCCGCAGGCCATTCGTGATGACGCTCGCGAGCTGAGTCGTGGTCTCAATTCGAGCCTCCGTTCTTGCCTGCACGATCTTCCTTGCAATCTGTCCGGCAAAGCGCTCCTCGCCATACGCTCGAAAAATCTGGGCGAGCTGCGACTCGTCTGAATTCGCAATAACCTCTGCTGCCGACTTCTTCAGCCTCGGATCGAGCCGCATATCGAGCGGTGCTTCGATCCGGTAGCTCAGCCCGATCGAGTCGGTATCGAGTTGATGGCTGCTGACTCCAAGATCGAAGACGATGCCATCTACGGCAGTGATGCCGCGCGCGCGCAGTGCATCCGCGATGCTTGCAAAGTTCTCCGGCACGAGCACGAATCTCTCGCCAAATCGCGCAAGGCGGTTCGACGCATATCGCTGCGCCGCAGGATCGGTATCGAAGCCAAACACGCGCGCTGACTTTGCGCGCTCGATGATCGCTTCCGCGTATCCGCCGCCGCCGAGCGTAGCATCCACATAGATGCCATCCTCGCACAACGCAAGACACTCGAGCGATTCTTCGAGCATCACAGGCGTATGATATGCGCCTACTACGCTCGAGTCGTCACGCTTCGGATCGGTTTTCAATGAACTACTGCCGCTACCGTTGTCCACCGATCAGATGCTCGGCTACTTTTTCGTACGTATCCTTCTTGGAAGCGAGATACTGCTTGAAGTTCCCCGGATCCCAAAGTTCGATATGGTCGAGCACACCGATGAAAAATACTTCTTTCTTGATCTGCGCAAAATCCATGAGCGAGCGAGGTATGAGCAAACGGAATTGCGAGTCGAGCTGAACTTCCTCGCTCCACTGCATCAGCATCCGGACGAAGAAGCGATCCTTCTCGCTCGATTGCGTTGACGAGCGAATATCCGCTTCCAGCCGCTTCCACTCGTCGAGCGGATACGCGTGCAGGCATTTCTCCAGCCCGCGCGTGACGACAAAGGTCTGCCGCGCTTCCGGCTCGATGTTCTTACGCATCTTCGACGGAATGCTGACGCGTCCTTTCGCATCGACCGTGTATGTATCGCTACCTTTAAATGATGACATTCGACTCTATGGGTGACTCCAATTCACCCCACATTTCCCCACTTTCCTACAAATATAACTACAAAATGGGAAAAGTCGATCACTTTCGCGAATAAAAATCGCAAAAGAGAGAAAATATCTCTATTCTCAAAGAAAGCGACCGGCTTGGGCGGACGCTCAGGTCAGGACGATATACCGAGGACCATCGGGATAAGTGGGATCAATATCGCCAAGGATTTCATCCTTGTTTTTGGAGAACCGACTCAGGACGCCGATGCCGCCATCTTCGAGAGGAATGACAACAATCACAAACCAGCCGTCGAAGACCTTGCCGCCAATACTCTGCATCGTGTATCGCACAAGGGCGTCGCCGACAAGCCGGGTCTCCATAACCATACTATAGAGTTGCTCGATCTGGGTGCCTTCATACTCACGCTCGAAATAAAGCGATTTGCCGAGAATCTCAACGCGCTCAACGCCCGATCGCTTCAGGAAGTGTTCGTTGACCAGCGTGATCACGAGGTGCTTGTTGCAAATGACATAGGACGTTTCGGTGAACAGTGTGCTCACTTCAGAATCGACGCGCATGACGGTCTGAACGAGGGCGAGCAACTCGTCCCGTTCCGACTTTGCTTTCAGCTTGTAGAGCGTAGTCAGGGCGTTCTCGACCACCTCGGCACGTTTCTCCGAGGTCATAGTCAAAACTTCGTCCCGCGACGCAACATGGCTGAAGTGTAGCAATTCACTTCGCTTAATGCTGTCCACCGGCACCTCCGTTGTTACGAGCGTAAACCTCTCACGCCCCAAATGTCCCGTTACCAGCGGAACATTATGAAAAAAGAAGAAAAAAAGAAGATAACAATCCAAAAACAAGGCGACGCCGACAACGATACTTCACAAAGTCGCCGGACCAAAACGCGATGCATCCCGAACCGATGAGACGAGACTCGTAGTTCCAGAATTCACACACCGGAAAGCTACAAATGATAGTTCGGCGCCTCTTGCGTGATCGTCACATCGTGCGGATGCGACTCGCGAAGTGCCGCCCCAGAGATCCGAACGAACTGTGCCCGCTGCTGCATCGACGCCACACTTGGGCAACCGGTATATCCCATCGCCGAGCGTAGTCCACCGATCATCTGATAGACGGTTTCACTCAGCGTGCCACGAAACGGCACGCGGCCCTCGATGCCTTCCGGCACCAACTTTGCAAGACCTTCCTCGGCATCCTGGAAATAGCGGTCGGCCGCGCCCTGTGCCATCGCCGAGATCGAACCCATCCCGCGATATGCTTTATATGTCCGGCCTTCCAAAAAGATTTTCTCGCCTGGCGACTCTTCCAGACCGGCAAACAGGCTCCCGATCATCACGCTCGATGCACCGGCGGCCAGCGCTTTGCCAATATCGCCGGTCTGTTTGATGCCACCATCGGCGATGATCGGCGTCCGCGACTTTTCTGCTGCCCGAGTGGCTTCCATGATCGCTGTAAGTTGTGGTACGCCGACTCCGGCAATGATCCGTGTCGTGCAGATCGAGCCTGGTCCGACACCGACCTTTACCGCATCAGCGCCCGCTGCAATCAGCGCAGCGGTACCTTCGAACGTCGCAATGTTGCCCGCGACAACTTCGATATGGCGGAACGTATGCTTCACCTGCTTCACCATATCGAGCACACCCTGTGAGTGGCCATGCGCAGTATCGACCACAATGACATCGACATGCGCGTGTACCAATGCTTCCGCGCGCTCCAGCGTGTTCGCTGCGATGCCGACCGCCGCACCGCACACGAGACGGCCAGCATCATCTTTCGCCGCCAGCGGATGACTCTTCTTCTTCTGGATGTCCTTGAAGGTGATAAGACCTTTGAGCTTGCCAGATTTATCGATGACCGGCAGCTTCTCGATCTTGTTCCGCTGCAGGATCGCTTCGGCCTGATCGAGCGTCGTACCTATCCGCGCGGTGACGAGGTTTTCCTTCGTCATGATCTCGGCAATCGGCCGTTCGAGTTCAGACTCGAAGCGAATGTCCCGATCGGTAATAATTCCGAGGAGATGGCCCTGTTCATCGATGACCGGAATCCCCGAGATATGGAACTTGCGCATGATCTGAAGCGCCTCGCGTAGCGAGCGGTCGGGACCGAGCGTAATCGGTTGCAGGATCATCCCGCTTTCCGAGCGCTTCACGATGTCCACCTCTTCCGCCTGTCGCTCGATCGAAAGATTCTTGTGGATGATGCCGATGCCGCCATCGCGCGCCAACGCAATCGCCATCGCGGATTCGGTCACGGTGTCCATCGCACTCGAAACGAGCGGTATGGAAAGTCGAATACGTTTCGTGAATTGCGTCGATGTGTCCACATCGCGCGGCATAATGGTGCTGTGCCCGGGCACAAGAAGGACATCATCGTATGTAATGCCCTCAGCAGCCAGTATTTTGGGGCCGTGTTTTGCCCCTCGGGAGGAGCCGATCAACTTCTGGGCATTCTGGGTGCTTCCGCTCTGTGAGCGATTCGAGGAAGCGGAACGAGTTTGTTGGCGAGCCATGAAAAACTTTCTCCTTATGGCCGTGAGATCATGGGTGATCTCATAGGCCCTTTAAGTTTTTCGTACAAATATACGCAAGAATCAACGTCAGAACCCTGATACCAATGTCTGAATGGCGATTCTGGCTAAAAAAAGAAGTCTTTCTTCGGCTTCGGAGGCTCGATCGGTGCCTCAAAAACCGGCGCTGGCATCGCTGTCCATCCATTTTGATGCGGAGTCTGTGGAATATTCTCTGGCCGGCGGCGCCGGAGACCAAGATTTCGCTCCTACTCCTCGTAGGCGATCCCGGCAGCGTTCGAAAAATCGCATTCGTAAGGGATGCTACTCTCTTGGTTCGGCTTTCGCATTTGAGTTTGTTTTTCATGAACAGTGCGGTTTCCGGAACGATTTAGCCGTTGTGTCTCTTCGAAAGATACAGCGTGCCACACCGAATAGGCATATGCAGCAAGCAAACCGAGTGGCCCACGTCCTGCGCGAAAACTGCCGACGTTCGACCGCAACTCATGCGAGAATACAACGACCGTCAGTTGCAGCCGCTTCTGCAACCCGACCAACCCCTGTGCAAACTGCGCTCTCAGGAAAATAGACCACGCGGAAAACTCGAACGAATTCAGAATCAGGGTGTCGGCATGACATTCTTCGATTTCCGATGCCAAATTTGCCGCCGTAAGCGTGCCCGTCGGCGCGTTCAGGACGCGAAGATTTTCCGGAAATTCGAACGTGCTCTGTTCGTCAAAATACTCATCGAGGGCTTTCGGAAGAAACTCTCGAAATGTTGTCGGTGCCTTCCTGCCGGAATTGATAAGCTCCCGGTACGCGGCATCGGCCAGCGTCCGCTGCATCATCTCGGTGCCCGCGTAGGTATTGACGAGCAGCACGTTCCGATCGGGATATTTCATTGCCAGGTGCAGTGCGACCGCATTGGCAAGCATCACGTTTTTCTGCAAATCGCGGCTCAAGGCGATCGTGATCGTGTTGCTGAAGATGCCGTGCAGCTCGCCAAAATCGCCCTGATACTTGCATAATTCCTCCCGCTTCGGCTCCGGTGGCAATCCAAAAATGTCGTTTGCGCGGATGGAACGGGTGGTTGTGATTGCGGTATTTTCCATGTGTTTCTCCCCGGTAATTAGATAGGTGCCCATTACAGCATGGACAATATACGACGAACCGGCCATGTACCGGCGAATTCCAATTCGCCGGTTCAGGAAGGGCGGGCGAATTGGAATTCGTCCGTACACCGCCAGCTATCCGGGTTCAGACAATCCGTAACGAACACGCGACTGATAACGCAACTGCTAACAGAAAGCCCCGCCGAATCGGCAGGGCTTCAAAAACCGAACAAAAGGCATTTGGAGTCGGAGTGGAATGACCACAGATCGGCTCCGAAATCAACCGCAACTATTGGATTCGTATAGCAGTAATGGATGCCGATGTTGATGCGGCAACTTCAGGGGTCAAGGTGACAGCAGCCGGGGAGTTGTTGTTTATCAGCTGGAGCACATCACCCGCCGTGAGTGACAGGATCGCGTTGCCATGGATCACGGTTGTTCCGGTGGCACAGCCAAATGCACAATTTGGTGCGACGGTGCCATTCACAGTGATCGCGAAGTCAGAAACTCCGACTGGTGTGACCGTAAACTCCACGTTATAGATACCAGTCGCAGTGACCGTAAATGTGGTGGATGTCGTGGTGAAGCCAGCGCTAAACGGAATCGAAGCAAAAACCACTGCCGCGCTTATCGCCACGGTCTGAGATGCACTGGCGTATGCGTTCAGGTATGACGGTGTAAATCCACCGCCGCCGCCGATGCCAAGCTGCGATTCGGTCGCGTAGTCCCACGCGCCAGCATAACCACCATTGTTATGGAAACCCGCCTGCCCGGGCGGCACCCAATAGGCAAGTTGAGGAACGACAGTTCCGGTGAGCGGCCCGGAAAATACGAATCCCGCCTGCGCGCCGCTTGCGGGAGGCGTGGGTACGTACCAGGTCAGGTTCGTGAGGCCAGATGTTTGCCAGGCGGTCCATTCCGCCGATGGGTTTTGCGGCGTTTGCGCCGTGATCGTATGACCGGTGTAATCGTCAAGGACGAGGCCACCTGCGCCGACGCCGCGCGTCTGAGCGGAGACCGAAGTGGAGAGCACGAAGGCAAGAGCTATGGAGATACTGAATGTGAGCTTCATAAGTTTATCATTTGGAAAGATTGTCAATGAGAACCGGTGAGAACCGCATACAAAAATAATACATTTTCAGGCCGGCCCTTCCAAATACAACATGACGCTTGCGAGCAGCATCGACCTCGATATGTCGCGCGGGGCGGAGCTATGAGAGCGATTGCGTGGTTTGCACTCAACACATTATCTCTCCATGCCCGTCCTCACCGCCCTCAACCTTAGTAAAGACTTCCGCAACAAGCCGCTCTTCTCTGCGGTCACCTTTGGCATTGATTGGACCGACCGCGTCGGGCTGATCGGTGTCAATGGCTCCGGCAAAACGACGCTCATCCGTATTCTGGCTGGCGAACTGGCGTCCGACACCGGGGAAATCGTCGTTGCCGAAGGCGCGCAGATCGGCTATCTGCCACAGGAGCCGAAGTTCGACCCAAAGCTATCCGTTCTTGATGCGCTATTTTCCAAAAGCAGCGCGACCATGCAACTCATTCACGATTACGAAGCGGCGTGCGCGGCTGTCGCACACGATCACTCGAATGCGAAGCTGCTGACGCGCATGACCGATCTCGCGCATCAACTTGATGCCGCCGGTGCGTGGGAGTTGGAAGCGAACGCCAAGGCGATTCTTTCGCAACTTGGCATCACCGATACGGAGCAGATCGTCGGCACACTCTCCGGCGGACAGCGGAAGCGAGTCGCGCTGGCACACGCGCTCATCGTCCGTCCGGATCTGCTCATCCTCGACGAGCCGACCAATCATCTCGACGCAGAGACGATCCAGTGGCTGGAGGATTATCTGGCACGCTATTCCGGTGCGCTGTTTCTCGTCACGCACGACCGGTATTTCCTCGACCGCGTCACGAACCGCATCGTCGAAATCGATCGCGGCACGACGCAAACCTTCTCCGGTAACTACTCCTATTACCTGGAAAAGAAAGCCGATCAGGAATCGCGCCGCGAAGTCGAGTACGAAAAGCGCAAGCAACTCATGAAGCAGGAGCTTGCCTGGCTGCGGCGCGGCGCGAAGGCGCGCAGCACAAAGCAGAAGGCCCGCGTGGACCGCGCCGAAGAGATGCTCTCCGCCCCGCGCGAGAAACCACGGCAGGAGATCGAGATCGGCGCCGTTGGCCGCAGGCTCGGCACGAAGGTCATTGAGTTCGAGAAGGTCTCGAAGCGTTACGACGATCTCGTCCTCGTCAAGGATTTCACGTTCATTCTTCAGCGCGGCGACCGCATTGGCATCATCGGTCCGAACGGCACAGGCAAGACGACGCTACTCGACATGATCGTCGAGCGCATCAAGCCCGATGCGGGAAGGATCAGTCTCGGCACGACCGTGCATATCGGATACTACGATCAGGAGAATCGTCGCATGACCGAGAATCAGCGACTGATCGATTACGTCAAAGAGGCTGGCGAGAACCTAGCAACAGCCGACGGGATGACGATCAGCGCGAGTCAGATGGCCGAGCGGTTCCTCTTCCCGCCCGCGATGCAGTTTGCGCCGATCTCGAAGCTTTCCGGTGGCGAGCGCCGCCGTCTCTATCTGCTTCGCCTGCTCATGGAAGCGCCGAATGTTCTCCTGCTCGATGAGCCAACCAACGATCTTGATATTCCGACGCTCGTCGCACTGGAAGAATATCTGGATTCCTTCGCTGGCAGTGTGATCGCGGTGAGCCATGATCGCTACTTTCTCGATCGCGTCGTCGATCGCGTGTTGCGTTTTGAAGGTGATGGCCACATCCGCGAGTATCCCGGCAATTACAGCGCGTTCTTAGAAATCCGGGACCGCGAGACGCGCGAGCGATTGGCGCTCGAAGCCCCAAAGAAATCCGCAAAACCTGCGCCGGCAACATCGTCAAAGCCGAAGAAGCTTAGCTTTAAAGAACAGAAGGAATTCGACGCTCTGGAAAAAGCTATCGCTGCGGACGAAAAGCGGAAGATCGAAATTGAAGCCGCGCTCGGCACTATGGGCGCCGACTACGAAGCCACAAGCAAGCTCTTCACGGAGTTGACGGACTTGAACACCCGACTCGACAAAGCCCTCGAACGCTGGACCGAGCTGGGGGATCTCTGAGGCCTGTTACTTGCAGTCCTGCGCGACCCGCTCGAGCTTCGCGGTATCGAAGCCTTGTGACTTCGCTTGCGCGAGCAACGTGTTGATCGCTGCCTCCGGAAGTGATTTTTCGCGACTGAGTATCCAGAGATAATCTCTCGACGGTTCGCCGATCATCACGAATCTGTAATCGGGGTCGAGTGCGATGATCCAGTAGTTTCCGGAGAACGGCCAGAAGAATCGGACCTTGAGCTTTGTTGGCTCCGAGGCTTCGGGAATCCAGGCCGTGCCGGTTGCCGTCTTGATCGTTTCGGGGCCCGTGATCTTATGCCCTGAATTCACAACTTTGATGTCGCCATTCTCCTTGATCGAGTAGTTTGCAGTCACGCACGTCAGCCCCGACTCGAAGCTGCTCGGCATCCGCATGATCTCGTACCAGGTGCCAGAGTATTTTTGGAGATCGACCGACTTGACGACCGGCAGATCGCCCTTCGAGGAAGAGCAGCCCCAGAATGTGACCGCGCAGAGCGCGCCAAGGAGGAATAGATTCGGTGTGGTTGGCATGGCCGATGTCAGAAGTGTGATTGTCAAATGACAGGGTGGAGAATTTCGCAATTTCCGTTTCCAAGTACGTTCATAAGACTTGGAAGTTGCATTCAGCATCCGGTCAGTCGTCGCCACTCGCGACCATTTGTCCATCCGCTCGCAGGTGAGACGAGGTTGGACGCGGGAATCGCGCGGTGGACGGAGTTGTCGAATGGCTGGCCATCGCATTTGCGCGCGAGGTTGAACGCGCCGTGCCCCACATTCGTTAGAGTTTGAGTAGGCTGATATTCCGCCTCACCTTCTCCATACTTGGGGATCACACGCGCCATCAGTATGCCAGCGAACGAAGACGTTGATGTCACGCACGACATCAAACAACGTAAACCCCGCTCAGCGATCAGAAAGGCCCTCTATGTGGCCGGGGGGTGTTTTATGCTCGTTGCGATTATTGGCGGTGTCCTGCTGAGGTTTTATCCCAATACCGTAATCCACTATGTGGTCGAGCCGAAGCTGAAGAAGCTCATCGCCGACAGACTCGGACAGAGATATTCTCTTGAAATGAAGAGCATCGTTCTCTCTCGAAATCGAGATAGCCTCATTCTAACGGGTGTCCGAATCGTGGATAATGGACGAACAGCCCAAGGAGGTACTGATTCTTCTGCGCATAGTTTCGGAATGGAGTTGCCTCTCGATCGACTGACAACCGACACAGTGTTGATCTCTGGTTTGCATTACTGGAAGCTGATCCTCCAGAGAGGCCTGTTCGCGGATATGATCAGCATTCGCTCACCAACGATCTATCTCCGACCGGGTACGCTCCCGAAGTTCTCCGCCAACACCAAGCTCTTACCCGGCTTCCTCCCTGCCGTGTCATCGAAGTATATCAGCGTGGAGAATGCCAAAGTCTATCTCTCGGAGGACGCCCCCTCTCCCAGTTCCCCATCCGACCCATCCTCTATCCCGCGCACGGGTGTGATGGTCCGGAAGGCTTCGCTTGAATTTCGAGATTTCTTCCTGGATGAGCCGACGTACAAAAATGCTTCCTCTACCTTCTTTTGTAAAGGAGCGACATTCCATGCCGAAGACGTATCGCAGATCGATTCTCTCCGCACAACTCGCATCCACGTTGCCGCAGTAGATGGCGACCTCATCGACTCATCGATGACGGTCCAGACCATCGTGAGCACGAGGCCGATTGAAGAGGTCCGGAAGGTTGGCGTGGATCGTGTCACATTTGCAGGACTCGATTGGTTTAGCGCCCTCGCCGGCCGCGGCCTGCACGGTCGCCATCTCGCAATCACTAAACCTCAGTTGTATTTGCAGGATGTTGCCGCAATCTCGCCTCATCCTGCACAGCACATCGCAGCCTCAGACCTCATACCGCTTCCCACACTCCTGCCAAACGTTGCGATAGATGAAATCGAAGTATCGAATGCCGAAGTATATGCGCTGCTTCCGGGGACGCGGAGAGTCAGCGAACTGAAACACATCCGGCTGTTGCTTGAACAGTTCGAGCTCGATTCCACAACCCCCTTCACCAACGTCTCGTCGTTCTTCAGTTCACGGGCTAGTTATAGCATCTCGTCGCCGAGCAGCCTGAGCACGGCATTCGGTGCGCTACAACTCGGGACCGTGAGTGGCACTGGCAAATCGGTCTTGGTGTCGAACATTCGATTGAGTCCTTCTGCAAAGGGACTTGCGTTGGTTACGGTGAAGTCGATGGAGATTGGCGCACTTGACATGTGGAAGCTGTTGATGCGCGAGGGGATATTCTCCACCAGTTTGCGCGTCCAACAACCATCCGTGTTTCTGGATCGCACATTCAGCGCACCAATGACCAGCCTGGATTCTATTTTGATGAGCGATCCTCTCGCAGCCGTACGAGGCTATAAACAGTATCCACTACCGGCACTCCTTCCAGAGGTACATATTGGGTCGATCGTTGTATCGGGCGGGTCGGTCCGTGGCATCCATTACTTCGACGATCCAGCAAACCCGCGGAGTTCCGGAGATTCCATCCATGGCCTGCAACTGAGCCTCACGGATTTCAATCTCGACCGCCATTCCTGGACGCGCGGAAGAGGCATGCTGTTCAGTAAAACCGCGACCTTCTCGATTAGTCCGATAACGGAACATACTCAGGCAGGGATGTATCAATATCGCGTGGGCTCTGTCACGGGCGATCTTCGCAGACGGACGCTCACCATTGATTCCATTCGCATGCGTCCATTGATTACTGAGGACTCCTTCGGTAACGCGTTCCCGTTTCGTACAGCGCGAGTCGATCTCATCGCACCAAAACTCTCGATGTTCGGTGTCAACTACCAAAAGCTATGTATGGGCAGCGGCCTCTTTGCAGACCGCATCATCGCCAATAATTGGAAGTTGAATATCTATAATGACCGTCGGCATCCCGAAGCGCCACGAACAACAATCGAACGCTATCCGCAAGAGTTGTTTCAGTTGGTCCGAATGCCGGTCGGAATCAAGCAGACGGTCCTCAACGATGGCCGCATTTCCTACCGCGAGAGCTGGCCCGATACGAATACTCCTGGTACGATCACTCTCACGCGCGTGGATGCGCGTGTCGCAAATATCTCGACCGATCGCGGGTTTGGCGATACAGCCACCACCGAAATTGATGGTAACCTGATGATCATGAATGCAGGATTAATCACGTTTAGGTTAGACTACCAACTGCTCAATCCACATCTTTTCGTCGATGTTCAAGGTACAGTCGGACCGATGGACGCGTCGCTCTTCAATGAATATCTCACATACAGCGAGCCATTCACGTTGACGGGCAATGTCCATTCAGCGATATTCGATTTTAGACTCAGAGATAGCCTCATGACTGGAACAATCGCCCCGCAGTATGATAGTCTGCATGTGAAATTCTTCCGCTGGGACCGCTTCCCGCCGGGGTTTGTCTCGTTCTTCGCGAACGCGATCTTCATGCGCTCGCATAACACTCCCGAGTTGGATAATCCGCTGGCGACTGCCAACATTTCCGCTATCTTGGACCCGAAGGCAAATATCTTCTGGGCGCTCTGGCATCCCATCCGTAGCGGCATCGGCTCGATCATTCGCATCCCGGAGTGGGTGTGGTAATTGGCTGAACTATGTTACTTTGAGATTCATCTGATTCATTAGATTAGCTTCTCCAGTCTCTCCTCCGTCGCAAGAAGCTCATAAAATCATGGCTCAGACATCACTTCAGCATGTGACATCCCTCACACTTATACTCCTTCATGCCGAGCATCTGCGCTGTGAGCGGCGCGACGGAGTCGCGCATGAACTTAACCATCGCCGGTATCTTCACTTCGAGCTTCTTCATGCCTGCGTCAGATTTCGGAAGCTTCGGCAGTTTCTCGTCCGGCATTTTGAACTCACTGGTTCGCGCGCCGTTGCCGTGGCACGTGACGCATTTCATCTGCGGGAATCGCTTGGCGTCAAATGCCATGAACATCTGCCCAAACCGGGGCGTCAGCACATCGCGCATATATTCTTTCTTCTCCGTGTGACCCATCGCCGTATAGGGGACGGCGGAATCGGCCTGCGTCACATGCACCAGCGCCACCGGCAGCGAGGAATGAGCATTCGTGGTGATGAGAGAACCACTGAGCAAGAGAAGACTAAGCCCACCGGCAATGAAGGCGGCTCGAACCGATTTTGAATAATTTCGCATGTGCCTTGAACCGGCTCGACCATTCTGAAGTTCTTGCCCGGCGCCCACGCTGGACGCTACCTCGTATATTTGCATCCTAACATTCATCATACCTCGATTCGTGAAACGCACTCCCTTCTACCACAAGCACGTCGCGCTCGGCGGCAAGATCGTTGAATTCGCTGGCTACGAAATGCCGGTCCAGTATCCGTCAGGCATTATCGCCGAGCACAAAGCGGTCCGCGAGGGCGCGGGCGGCGTTTTCGATGTCTCGCACATGGGCGAGTTCGATGTTGCAGGGCCGGACGCGCTGGCTTTTCTGCAAACGATCACGACGAACGATGTCGCGGCCCTCGTGCCCGGCCAAGCCCAGTATAGCTCCCTTCCGAACGAGCGCGGGACGCTTCTGGACGATCTCATCGTCTATTACGTCGAGCCGAATCACTACATGATCATCGTCAACGGTGCGACGATGGAAAAGGACTGGGCCTGGTTCAGCAAGCACGCCCCGCGGTTCAATGTCAAGCTCACGAATTTCACCGAAGAGACAGCGCTTCTCGCCATTCAGGGCAAAGGCGCACAGGCTGCTCTGCAAACACTGACGAAAGTCGATCTGAGCAAAATCGAGTATTATCATTTCACGAGCGGCATTCTTGCCGGCGTCCATTGCGGTATCTCGCGCACTGGCTACACCGGTGAGCCGGGCTACGAGATCTGGTTTCCGCATGAGGGCAATGCCGACAGAGTGTGGGACGCCATCTTCGAAGCCGGTAAGTCCGTTGGCGGACTCCAAGCCATCGGTCTTGGCGCGCGCGATACACTGCGACTCGAGATGGGATATTGCTTGTATGGCAATGACATCAACGAAGAGACGAACCCACTGGAAGCCGGTCTCGGATGGATCACAAAGCTGAATAAGACGCCCGAGTGCCTCGCCTTTCCGGCACTGCGCCAGATCAAAGAGCGTGGGCTGACGCGCAAACTCGTCGGACTCATCACCGATGAAAAAGGCGCCATCATGCGGCATGGCCACAAGATCGTGGATGAGAGCGGCAACACCATCGGCGAGATCACGAGCGGCAATATTTCGCCAATGCTGAACAAAGCTATTGCATTAGGATATGTACCAACGGCGCTCGGCAAAGACGGCACGGAGGTACTTGTCGAAACTCGTCCGGGCAAGCGCGTGAAGGCGCGCGTGCAAAAGCCACCGTTTGTCAAACCTGAAGTCAAAGCATGAGCGATAAGGGTATGACCGAGGGCCTCAAACTCGATCACGTCTCGATGCGCTTCGGCGGACTGACCGCCGTTGGCGATCTCGATGCCGAGGTCGGGCCGCACGATCTGGTCGGACTCATCGGCCCCAACGGTGCCGGAAAGACGACCGTCTTCAACGTGATCACCGGCGTCTATACGCCGACCGAAGGAGAAGTTCGATTCGGCGGCAAATTGCTCAACGGACTTCGTCCGCATACGATCGGCCATCACGGTATTGCGCGGACGTTTCAGAACATCCGGCTTTTTCGCGGCATGTCGGTCTTCGATAACATCCGTGTCTCGCTTACGCCCCGCACACCATTCGGCCACTGGCGCTCGATGCTTCGGCTCGGCAGTTTTTATTCTAACGAGCGCCGCGTTTCCCGACGCGTCGAAGAATTACTCGATCTCTTCCAGCTTCGTCCCATGCGTGATGAGCTTGCGACGAGCCTCCCTTATGGCGATCAGCGCCGACTCGAAATCGTCCGCGCACTGGCGACCGAGCCGAAGCTGTTGCTGCTCGATGAGCCCGCCGCTGGAATGAACATGGTGGAGAAGCAGAACCTCATGCGGCTCATCCGACAACTCCGCGAGCAATTCTCCATCGCCATCCTGCTCATCGAGCACGACATGTCTCTCGTCATGGGTGTCTGCGAACGGATTTACGTCCTTGATTACGGCCTGAAGATTGCGCATGGCTCACCACTCGAAATTCGGAACGACCCGAAGGTGATTGAGGCCTATCTCGGTGAAGTCGCGCCGCATGCCGCGGCGAAGCAGGATTGAGGAAGGAAAGTAGCCGCCCGGTGTGTTTGAGGACTTCGCTACCATGCTAACAGTCCAGGACCTACACGTATCGTACGGCGGGATCAAAGCGATCCGAGGGATCTCGCTCGAGGTTCCCGATGGCTCGATCGTCACGCTCATCGGCGCCAATGGCGCCGGCAAAACGACATTGCTGCGGACGATCTCCGGGCTGTTGAAGGCGAAGAACGGCTCGATCACCTGGAACGGCAAGAATATCACGAACTGCCCGCCACACGACGTTGTGAAGGTCGGCATTGCACATGCGCCCGAGGGACGAATGATCTTCGCGAACCTCACGGTGCAGGAAAATCTCCGGATGGGAGCCTACCTGCGGAAGGACACGGAGGAGATCAAGCGTGATTTGGATTTCTCGTTCACGATCTTTCCGCGCCTCAAGGAACGCCTCTGGCAGCCGGGCGGCACGCTCTCGGGCGGAGAGCAGCAAATGCTCGCCATCGCGCGCGCACTCATGTCGAAGCCGAAGATGCTGCTGCTTGATGAACCATCGCTCGGCATTGCGCCAAAGCTTGTGCGGACCATATTCGAGAAGATCACCGAGATTAACCGCGAGCTTGGCGTGACCGTCCTGCTCGTCGAGCAGAACGCGAACCTCGCGCTTGCCATCGCGCATACCGCCTATGTAATCGAGACCGGCAAGATCGTCCTGAGCGGTCCGGCACACGACCTCGCACAGGACGAGGAGGTGAAACGCGCTTATTTGGGAACAGCCTGATGCCGCCGATCCATCAACCGAACGAGACCTTCCAGGATTTTCTGGCTTTTGCCGATCTCTATTGGCCGCGCATCGCTGCCTCCATCATTGGCGGCGGCCTGATCGGCGCAGAGAATCAGATTTATGGCAAAGCGGCCGGGTTGCGGACCAGCCTGCTCGTCACAATCGCTTGCTGCGTCATCACAATCATCTCGCTCGAGACGGCTGCGTTATTTGGCGGTGAGCCGGGACGCATTACCGCGCAAATCGTGACGGGAATTGGCTTCCTCGGAGGTGGTGTAATCCTGCAACAGCGTGGCCGCGTCCTGGGTCTGACGACGGCCGCCTCCATCTTCGTATCTGCCAGCATTGGCATTGTCGCAGGAACCGGCTTCGTTTTTAGCGCCGCAGCAATTGCCGTCCTCGCGTTCCTGGTCCTCCTTGTCTTGCGCCCCGTTGACTATTTCATCGACCGGAACCCGGCTTTTCTCAAACTTCGGCAAATCGATCGGGATGAATCGTGGTCCTTACACCGATCCAAGCCCGCAAAGCCTTCCGCAACGGCGCCGCCACCTGCCGAATCGGAGTAGCAAATCGGCGGGAGTATACTCCACGCGCCGCGCTGTTCTCTCTGTTCTTATGGCCGAACCGTTAGCAAAAGCATATACCCCGGGCTCCATCGAGAAATCGTGGTACGAGCGCTGGGAGAAATATCATCTCTTCGATGCCAACCGCGCGGAGCTGAATCCGCAGGACCCGACCGGACGCCGCGCGGTCGATAAGCCGCCGTTCGTCGTCGTCATTCCGCCGCCGAACGTGACCGGCATCCTGCACATCGGTCACGCGCTCAACAATACCATTCAGGATACCTACGTCCGCCTCAACCGGATGTTGGGCCGTGAGTCACTCTGGATGCCGGGCACCGACCATGCTGGCATTGCAACGCAGACGAAGATCGAGCGCGAGATGCGCGCCGAAGGTCTGACCCGCCACGATCTTGGCCGCGAGAAATTCGTCGAGCGCGTCTGGGAGTGGAGAGAGAAATACGGCGGGATCATTCTCGATCAGCTTCGCGCACTCGGCTGTTCGTGCGACTGGCGCCGCACACGATTCACGATGGACCCGGCATACTACGACGCTGTGATCGAGGCATTCGTCCGGCTCTACGATAAGGGCCTGATTTATCGCGGCAAGCGGATCATCAATTGGTCGCCACTCGCTCAGTCCGCGCTCTCGGATGAAGAGGTCATTCACAAAGAGACCCAAGGGAAGCTTTACTATTTCCGGTATCCGATCGTCGGCACGAGCAAGGACGAACCGGAGTACCTCACGATTGCGACAACTCGCCCCGAGACGATGCTCGGCGATGTCGCTGTGGCCGTCAACCCGGATGACGATCGCTACAAACATCTCGTTGGCCGGACGCTCATCCTGCCGCTTGTGGAGCGGGAGATTCCGATCATCGCGGATGCTTACGTTGACAAGGAATTCGGCACCGGCTGCGTGAAAATCACACCGGCCCACGATCCAAATGATTTCGAGATCGGGCTCAGGCATAATCTGCCTCAGATCAACGTGATGGACCCGCATGGCGTCATCAACGAGAACGGCGGACGCTTCGCCGGATTGGACCGCTTCGATGCCCGCAAGCGAGTTGTCGAGGAGCTTCAACTCCTTGGACTTGTCGATAAGATCGAGAATTACACGCACTCCGTCGGCTACTCCGAGCGCGGTGGCGAGATGGTCGAGCCGTATCTCTCGGACCAGTGGTTTGTCAGTATGAAGCCGCTCGCCGAGCCGGCGCTCAAAGTTGTCGACGATGGACTGGTGCGCTTGCATCCCGAGCGATGGGTCAGCACCTACCACCACTGGATGACGAACATCCGCGATTGGTGCATCTCGCGACAACTCTGGTGGGGACATCGCATTCCGGCATGGTACGCCGAGACAGGCGAAATCTTCGTCGGACGCAACGAAGCGGAAGCGCGCGCGCGCGCAACTGCCGCAGGGTACAACGGAGCGCTCGTGCAAGACCCCGACGTACTCGACACCTGGTTCTCCTCGTGGCTCTGGCCGATGGCAACGCTCGGCTGGCCAGAGGCAACGCCGGACCTCATCGAGTTCTATCCGACCTCGTTGCTTTCGACCGGCTTCGAGATCGTTTTCTTCTGGGTCGCACGAATGATCATGGCCGGCATCGAATTCATGCCGTCCATTCCGATGAAAGATGGCTCGCCGCGAACGGAGCTGAAGGACCTCATCCCGTTCCGCGATGTCTATTTCCACAACATCGTGCGCGATTTGGATGGGCGCAAGATGTCGAAATCACTCGGCAACTCGCCGGACTTGCTCGAGTTGCTCGCGCGATATGGCACGGACGCGGTGCGCTTCTCGCTGCTCTATCTCGCGCCGCTCGGACAGGACATCCGTTTTGCTGAAGCCTCCTGCGAGATAGGCCGCAACTTCGCCAACAAGCTTTGGAACGCCACCCGCTTCGTCATGATGAAGCGCGATGAGTACCAGGCCAAGCAACCCAACGTCGAGTTCGAGAGTGAGGATACGGAAGTCCTCAATAGCGAAGATAAGAACCCCCGACTTTTCAAGGCGGGGGCAGGGGGTGGTTATTCCGGGTTGAAGGGTCAACCACCCCCCAACCCCCGCCTTGAAAAGGCGGGGGAGCAGAAATCTCTCGCCGATAAATGGATTATCGGCCGCGCCAACCGCGCTGCGCGAGACATTCGGAAGGCGTTCGACAACTACGAGATCAACGAAGCGACGAAAATCCTTTATGATTTCGTCTGGCGCGATTTCTGCGATTGGTATCTGGAGATCGTCAAGCTCCAGCCGGATTCCATGCCGCTTGCGGTCGAAATCCTCGAAGGTATCCTCCGGCTACTGCACCCGATCATGCCGTTCGTCACGGAAGAGCTCTGGCATGCCTTGACCGGCGCGCCGGAAGACACTCTACTTGGCCGAGATGATTACATCACACCGGATACTTACAAGATCGATGACGAAGCCGAGCGCGAATTCGCGCTCGTGCAGCGGACGATCGAAGCGGCACGTCTTGTCCGCTCAACGCTCAATCTCGCGCCATCGGCAACGGCAGCGGTGATCGTGCAGGCCCGAACGGAAGCCGGCTTGTGGTCACTGCAATCGACTTCACATATTATCGAGCGCCTCACGCGGGCCAGCGAGCTTATTGTTGAGCGGGAAGGCACCGATTACTCCTCTCGCGAGTACACGAGCGAATTAGTTGGCGGCGATGCTCGCGTCTTCGTGAAAATCCCAAGCATGTCGGGGGCAGAACGAGCGAAAGAACACGAACGGCTTTCCAAGGAGCTCGTCAGGGTCCGCGCACAGTTTGAACAAGTAACCGCCAAGCTCTCCAATGATGGGTTTATCTCCCGCGCACCGGAACAAGTCGTGCTGAAGGAGCGGGAGAAGCAAGCGAACTATGCCGATCAGATTGAAAAGCTCGAAGTAAGCCTGAGAGAACTGGTCTGAAGAATTCTTGTGTGACTTCTCCGTTCTCCCTGTGTTAACGTTTCAGGAGCGTTAGGGAAATTCGAACTCATACCTCGGTGTGAGCGTTTTTCACATACGTCAACATGTGCAGGGCCCCACTCACTGCACAGAAGTCATTAGCGGGTTTCGGTCCGTTTCAGGTTAGTATTTGCCGACAATTGAATGTTTGAATACACGCGCACGTCGCTGGCTCGTGCTATCGTTTTGTTTTTTGTTTTTGCTGTGCCCGCTCTTCGGGCTCCCGAGCTTCGGGCGCAGCAACAGGATTACTACGCGTTCGTGAGGGCCGACTGGCATCTCGCGGGCATCGCCGAGTACCAGTCCGATTGGACCGGTGCGATCGAGCATTACCGAGAGGCCGTAGAGCATAGTGCGTCGTTGCCGCTGGCCGTTCGCGAGTGGTATCAGGGAACCGCGGCCTATGGAATCTCGCGTTGTTACGCCCGTCTTCACAAGGATTCCGCTTGCCGCGTCTCGCTCGATCACGCATTCCGGCACCACTTCTGGAATTCCGCTCTCGTCCGGCTCGACTCGCTCGTGGTCGCGGATTGCGGGTCCGACTGGCTCGACAGCGTTTCCAAATTCTGGGCCGCAGTCTGCGCCGAAGAGCGGTCCACCTGGCACGCGCAGCCTTCATACACCTACTACCCCGACGGTTACGATTCAACAGCCCGCTGGCCACTCATCATTGCCATGCACGGCGGCAATGCCAATTACGAGAGCTTCGCCGAACGATGGATCGAAATGGCAAAACTGCTGCGGGCCGTCATCGTCGTGCCGCCCGGAATTATCCGCGAGTCGGAAATCACGAACTCCTGGGGCTCGAACATGGACCAGATCGAAGGGCCGATCATGGCGCTTGCCCGCAAATACACGGACGCGCATCTCGCTGATCCGGCGCAAGTGTATCTGACCGGTTTTTCGCAGGGCGCGCAAGCATCCATTGAACTCACGCTCCGGCATCCCGATCTATTCCACGGCGCGATTGCCATGTCCGGTTTCACGTCCGATCCGCCGACCGATAGCGCATTGGCTGCGATCCGCAACCGAGGCACGCGGATCTATGCGATCAGCGGCGAATTCGAAGACCCCACCTTCCACGCCCAGATCGAAGCAATTCACGATGAGTGCATAAAGGGTGGAGTACCATTCGAGCTTACCATCGTCCCCGGCATGATCCACGAGGTCCCGCTCGATCTCAGGACCAAATTTCTTGAAGCCTGGAATTGGGTCCGGCCACCGTCACAAGCTGCGGCGCATCGGGGGGAATAAGCTATTCCCTGTGTACTGTGGAGTTGTACTCCACAGCCCTCGCCACTGGCGGAATGTATAGAGTAGAACTCCACACTACACCAATCTTAGTGTAACAACCACACCTCGCACGGATACGGCCCGCGCGCAAACCGGGCGACGAGCGTATCCGATGGCTGGATGAGTGACGGTTGCCCGTGAAATAGCTTCAGGTCCAACTCCGACTGTAGGAAGAGATAGGAATTCGGCTCGCGACGCATGGCCGCGAGGACGCGCGGCAGCATCGCGGTATCCTCCAGATAGGCGTGACGAATATCGCGGCGACCCAGCACTTCCAAAACGTGATAGACGAATCCGCCATCGAACGTGTATTGTGACCGGAGTTTGGTCGCATCGTCTTTCGGCGTGAGCAGATTCTGATGCTCGATACCATGCAACGCATAGACCGCAAGCGCGAAGAGCGAATTCTCCGGCAGATTCTTGGCTGACCACGTCAGCGCATCGTTCGCGTTCTGCCGCACGTCCCGCACGTCGCGAAGCATGTGCTCTTCGGCCTTCATCTTTGGGATGGATGATACAATAACCATCGCTTCACATGCTACCAAAACTACGGCGACGGCGATTCGCATTCGACGATTCTGAATCGATTTCATCTTCTCCGACAGATCCTCCCCCCACACGCACCACGCCCAGCCGCTGACGATAACCGATAGGATCGCCACTTCCGTAAGCTGTGTCTTGACGAGCTGCACCGTAAAAAGCAGCGCGCCCATCGCAAGCATAAGGCAGAGGGCAAATGGCAGAAGCCGCCGGGCGCGCGTTTGTTCTTCATTCGGCGTGATGGCGAGCATCACAAGAATTACGAACAGCAGCGGGACCGCGATCAGGATGTTCGTAAAGAGCAACACACTCGCTACGGCGGCGAGTACGGTGAGCATGAAGAAATCCACGAGAGATGCGCCTCTGCCGAGTCTTCGGAAGAACTCGCGCAACGCGACAAATACGATCGGCAAGAAGATGAGCAGCCTCGGAACAGTGGCAAGATAGACGGCACTATAATAATTGATCCGCTCGCGCACCGCCTCCCCAATTCCTGGGGAAGCCAGCGAAAGAAAACGATTGCCCCGCGTCGGCGAGTTGATTATTATGAATGCCGTCACAGCAACGAGCACCCCGTAAGCGCCGATCGCCGTCCATCGTGTCCATCCCGTCCACTTGGTCCATGCCCGCTCTTCCAACAAGGACCAAATCAGCACCACATGCACCAGTACAAATGCCGGTTCTTTTGAAAGCACGGCGAGCGTGCCGAGCAGCATCGCCAAGAGCCAGAACGTGAGCCGTCCTTCGCGCAACCCCCGCAAGCCGAAATACCACGCTGGTGCCGTAAAAACTAATTCAAGACCATACGTCAGATCGCTGTACCAGAAGAAGACATTCAGTATCGTCGCAAAGGCGATGGGATAGAGCAGTACCGAGATTTCGAGCGCGTACCAACGGCCCGCGATTTGCCGCGAGGTCATGCCGACGAACGCGAGACCGATAATCAGCGTCGAGCAGAGCTTCAGGTGCCACCAAAAAGGGTGCGCCCAGCCAGCGACGTGGGTGAGACCATACGCCGCGAGCGCAAAGACCGGCCGATAGCTATTTACGAGTTGTCCCTTGATCGGATCGAACGCGTCCCACCAGTGGTGCGCGAGCGACCACTCCATCAGGAGGATGTCGTCCAAACGGAATGGCATCCGGTAACGCGTGGTGAATAACGCGATAACGGCGAGGCCAAGAATGGCCAGTGCAATGTCGAAGGTGCGTTTCAAGACTACAAATCTACCAGAATTTGAGAGGCTCCCCGTGAATTTGCGCTAAGGAACACTCGTTCAGGTTTTTGGCTTATCATGATGGGTTAAGATGGTTGAAGTGCGATTTTCATATTTCATACTTCATCTTTCATCTTTTCCCGACTGGGGATGCATTGGCTTCGACGGGGGATAATCCGCTGAAGTAGTGCGTGAGGCTCGCGAAAGCGGGAATCACGTACAGGTGCGCACCGAGTGGCGCCGGGAACGCTCGTGAACGTTCGGTGGATGAGCGATCATCCAAAGAACGTTCTGACTCAAACTCGCGGCAACAAACAATTGCGAACACTTATAGCTACGCAATGGCTGCCTAAGCTCCTTTAAGGTAACTTAAAGTTGATGCTGCTATCTCGCCGATAGGTGGGAGGGTGCCCATCGTACCAGGTCTTTGGATATGGCGGATCTGGCTGCGGTGTAACGGGTGGTTCTCGCGAAAGCGGGTATCATCTTGCCGTATCTCTTGGCGCATGAGTGCTCTTCGCTTGCGCTGAAGTAACAAGGAGGGGCGATGACATGCGATCGGTCGTTTCCTGCTATGATCGCGCGTCATCTAACTTATCAGGAGACTATGTGCGTAGTACCCTTCGGTTGAATTCTTCGGACAGGGGTTCGACTCCCCTCATCTCCACAAAGCCCCCCGGACGCAAATCCGGGGGGCTTTTCTTTCGGGCTTCAGAATCGCAAATCACGGACGGCGGCAAATATCGCCGTATTTTTGAGGTCGTGAATTGGAAAATCAGGTCTATTGCCCCTATCTGCTTGTTTTTGGTATTTTCGGCTCCCGCTCTGGCGCAGGAGTCCGATGGCGGAGGTGTGCATGCCGCCGGATCGAATATCCTCCGCTTCGGGGATGGCTCGACGAATGTCGCCGCACAGGATGTCGGCAAACGCTATTTCGAGGAAATCGCGAACGTGCGGCTCTTCTATCAGAATTTGTCCATCGGCCTCCGCTACGAGATGGACGACCCGAGCGAGGTCGGCCGGTCGTATCAGGATCGCAATTTCCGGAAGCGCTGGATCGCATATAACAAAGATGGGCTTGACCTTCAGGCCGGCGATGTCAGCGCCCTCTTTGGCCGGGGCGTCGCATTCAATATCTTCGAGGCGCGCACGCTGAACTATGACTCCTGGCTCGACGGCGCCTCCGCCAAGACCGAGTTCAAGATACCCAAGGAGTTTCTGAATCTCGGTGCGTCGATCCGCGTGCAGGCCATCGAAGGAATTGAAGACTTCTACCCGATCGACACTACGCTGCCGATGATGCATATTTCCGCGCGTGCGGCCAATGCGGAGTTCGGATTTTTCAAAAAGAAGTTGCTGCTCGGCGCGTCGTTCGTGCAGGCGTTTACTTCGACGAATGAGGTCTTCGGACGATATACAACGACCACGAATCGTCAGATTAACCAGCCGGACTTCTACGTCGATCTGAATGCCGGCGAAGTCGAGGCATTCCTCGAGTGGACCGAGGACCGCACGCACGCCGCCGTGCTCAATCCGCTGAATCCGATCCCGGACACCTCGAACACGGGACACGCCGTCTATGGCTCGCTCAGCTATTCAAACCCAAGCTTCGGCGCGACATTCGAATACAAGAACTACGCTTATCATCCCCATTCATACGGCGATCCGCTCACCGCGACCTTTGCGAAGATGCCCATCTCGAATCCGCCAGAGGTCTATAAAGATTTCACCTATACCTCGATCACGCGTACGATGCACGCCGTCAACTACGATGACGAACTCGGCTACGAACTCGATGCGAGCATCACGGCGATCCCGCACATCACGATCAATCTCAATGCTTCGGGTTCGAGCACGCACAATAAGTACGATGCATCGGACACACCGAAGGTGCTCGAATCGACCAACCTTTTTCCGAAGCTCTCCGATCTTGGCTTTTACCCCTTCTGGGAAATCTTTAGCGAGGTCGAGTGGGAATTCGATCCGGCGAACGACCTGAACTATGCGAAGTTTGCATTCCACCGCCGCAGTGACGTGATTCTCTACCGTCCAGATGTGCCATCCGAGTCGGACTACCGCTCATCGACGACGCTTGCGGCGAAGGTCCAATATGAGACGTCACCGACTCAGAGCCTTCTTGCCGTCTTCGAACACCAATGGTCCTATGACGTGGCCGTGCAGCCTGACCATAACCGTTTGAACGAACTGCTGACGCTCCAATACACCCTTAATTCGACCTTTACCTTCGGCTTCAGCTTCGACCATACGACGGGCGCCGACCCGGGGGCCAGCTTGAACTCCGACCTCGGGTTCTTCGATGCCTGGACGCATCAGGATGGCGCATGGAAGAACCAGGGGTTTCTTTCGTTCCGCATTGGAAATGGGCATACGCTGCTCGCCTCGTATGGAACCGAGCGGGGTGGCATCAACTGTAGCGGCGGAATTTGCCGCGCCGTCCCGCCGTTCCAAGGGCTAAGACTGACACTGACCAGTCAATTTTAGCTTTTTGGAATCCTCATGAAGTACCGCGCACTCGTTTTTCTCGGACTCTCCGTTGCCTTTAACGTTGCTGCAACGGCCCAGCCCAAAGTGGTGACCGAGCTTTTCAGCAATATCAATTGTGGGAATTGCCGCCTGGCCGACGATAAGTACGCATCCTATCTCTCGACCGTCTCGGGCGTTGTGCTAATTTGTAGTCACAATAGCAATACGGATCCGACTGATCTGTTCTTTGTCGATGGCAAGCCTTCCACCACGAATCGGGACGCGCTCTATAGCGCAGGCTCCGGCCTGAATGATCCGACAACGTTTATCGATGGATACTTTGCCGGATCCGGCGGTGCGAGCGAATCCAGTTGGGAGCAACTAACCACCGCGAGCCTTGCACAACCGCTGACGCCGATCGTCGTGACGAAGTCCGTCGGCACCGATGGCATAATTACCATCAATTTCTCCGTCAGTTCTCCGAATGTAGTCAAGGTCTGTGTGATGCTCACGGAGTCGAATATCGTCTATCACAATACGCTGGCGTACGGCGCCATGCCGGGCGATCTCTGGAACAATATCTTTCGTATCATGCTGCCAACCGCGACCGGTTCAACGCCATTCAGCGGACCGAAGGCCTTCTCCGTTACCTACGACCCATCGCTCCACGCCAACTGGAACACCGACAATATGACAGCCGTGATTTTTGTGCAGCAGACCACGGCAACCGACAATAGCCAGTCCCATCCGATCGAGGCACTCGGCACGATTAGTTTGGCAGTCACGGGTGCGGTCAGCGGAAATTCCCAATCTTCTGCTCACCTTCGGATCAACGCCAATCCGACCCCGCAACTTTCCCATATTGGATTCGAGATTCCGGAGTCAGGCCGTGTTCGCATCACGTTGGCCGACATGTTGGGCCGATCGGTACATACGCTCGTCGATGGGACGATGCCCGTGGGCCAGTCCTCCATCGAAATCGAAGGGGCGCCACTCCCCTCTGGTTGTTACTTCGTCCGCATGTCTGTAGATGGCACCGAGGTCGATCACGCGAAAGTGATCGTCGAGTGATTGTGCGTATGTGGATGGGTTTGTGAGTCTTAATGACTTGCTGACGCTATCATAATATCGAGGTAATCTCCTTCTGCCATTTTGGGGTGTCCGGAAAAACCCGGACTCAAAAGGTATCGCGAGCATTCCCCTATCGCCCAGGCAACGCCGATGTGCTTGCCCGCAGAGTTGGCGGTCCGAGACTCGCGGAAGTTACCACTAACTGATCGCTGCAAGGGTTACATACATCCCGAGCAGCGATTGCCTTTTTAGAGGGGGCAAGCGGGGACGCTTGTCCTACATGCAGGGGTTCACCACACCTTCGTCCCGACCGCGCGGTTCAGATTGTACTCGCTCAGTTCGTATGCATACATGAGTTGCGCTTGCTGTAACTGCGATGCCTCGAGCGCCTGCTGCGCGGTGAGTACATCAAGGTTCGTCGCGGCGCCATTCTTGTATCGGACTTGCGCCACATCGAATGCTTGTTTGGCTTGATCGATCTGTACTTTTGTAAGCTCTAACCGCGAGCGGCTCGCTTCGAGATCGGCGAGCGCTTGCTCGATGTCATTTTCGACGCCGCGCTCGGCATCTTCCAGCCGCGCCTGCGCTGCGCGATAATTCGCATCGGCCTGATCGACCTGACTCGAAACACGCCCACCATCGAAGAGCGGCACATGGAGGCTCACCGTGCCGGCCCAGTTCAGCTTTGGATCGGTCAGGTTAGGAAGGTAGCCATCCTTGACTCCACCGGCAACATTTGCCGAGAGCACAGGATTGTTCGACGATCGTGCGGCCTCGATCTGAAACCGGGCTGTCTGCATTGCATCTTTTGCCAGTTGGATCTCCGTCCGCTGACGTTCGGCGATGGCGTGGAGTGTATCGAGCTGCTCGGGGAGCGCCTCGCCCAGCGTTGCGCGGGTGACATTGACCGGCGAACCCGGCGCGAGACCAGTGAGTCGGCGCAATTGCGACTCCTGCTTGCGCCGCGACGAAGTGAGATCGGCGATCTGACTTTGGATCGTTGAGATGCGCACTTGCACCGAAAGCGGATCGAGCGATGTGGCGGTGCCCTGTTTCACGCGCTGCTCCGTGATTCCGAGGTTCTCTTTAAGCACGGTGAGTTGATCTTGCTCGACGTGGATCGCCTCATCGGTCGTAAGCAGCGCGTAGTAGGTCTGCACGGTCTGGTATGCAGCCAGTGTCTGCGACTGCCGGAGATTGTCCTCCGCCGTTTGGATGCCGCTTTCCGCAACGCGCTCGTTGGCGCGTTCGCGGCCGAACGTCGTGATGAGTTGCTGGACGTTCAGATTGCCGTTGTAGTTATCATTCGGCATGGTACTGAAGCTCTGCAATTGCCCATTCATTGGGATGGAAAGCGTAATGACCGGATCGATCCGCGTGTAATTCGCATCGCCATTGATCTGCGGGTAGACGTAGGAATCGGTCTCCTTGAGGTGCGCTTTGGCTGCGTCGACTCCGGCGGCAGCCGCGTGCGCACCGGGCGCCGTCTGTACCGCCATCCGCACGGCATTTGCGAGCGTAAGTGTGTCCGGATGCTGCGCATAGAGGGCGAGGCTCGGAAAAACGAAGGCAATACTAAGCAAAATGGATTTCATCATTTATCATTCAAAATTCATCAGAACCAGTTCTCTTTCCTCTTCCATCTCTTCTCGATCCAGCGCCGGATGCCCTCGGCGAATCATGAGAATGAGCGGCAGACAGAGAACAAAGAAAATCGTGACAAACAGGAAAATATCGATATAACTCTTGACCATCGTCTGCCGCATGACGCTCCCATCGATCGCGGCAAGGGCTTGCTGTTTGGCGATCGCGAGCGATGACCCCTTCGCCATGAAGCCATTGGTGAGCATACTCAATCGCTGCTGTGTCGCCGTGCCATACTGGGTCACATGCGAGAGCAGGGCGACGCGATTGACTCCGACGCGGTGCGCAAGATAGGTGGTAACGATCGCAATGCCAAATGATCCGCCAAGCTGCCGCAGCATATTATTGAGGGCGACGCCTTGAGGAAGGTCTCGCGGCTGAAGCCCCGAGATGGCAAGCGTCATGAGTGGAATCATCGCAAGCGACATCCCGACGCCTCGAATCACGAGAGGACCGAAGAACGTCCCCCATCCCGCATCGAGGTTGATACGAGAGAGCATAAAGGTGTAGAGCGCCGTCAGTGCAAAGCCGGTGAAGAGCATGACCTGCGGCGGCATTCCTTTCTCCTGAATGCGGCCGACCAGAGGCATCATAACCATCGTCACGATCGCGCCCGGCACCAACAGCAAACCCGTTTGCATCGCCGTATATCCGAGCAACTGCTGGGCAAAGACGGGAACGACGAACACAGAAGCAAACAGCCCGAAGCCAATGACAAAGGTGAGTACCCCACATGAAGCGAGAACGCGGCTTTTGAGGACGTGCAGGTTGACGACCGGATACTTCGTCGTCAACTCGCGCCAGACGAAGAGAACGAGAGAGATCACAGCGGTGACAGCAAGCAAGACGATGGTTCGCGAATCGAACCAGTCTTCCGATTGACCGCGCTCTAGCACATATTGCAGCGAGGCAATCCCCACAATGAGCAGTGCAATGCCGGCCCAGTCGATCCGCAGCACTTGCCTCCGGTGCGTTCGCTCTTTAATATAGGTCCAGGAGAGAATCGCTGCAATGATGCCAATTGGCAAATTGATGAAGAAAATCCATGGCCAACTATAATTGTCGATGATCCAGCCGCCAAGCATCGGAGCAAGCGTTGGACCAATAACGACGCCAAGCCCGAAAATGCTGGCGGCCATCGGGCGCTCCTTCTCGCTGAACGTATCGAAGAGGATCGACTGGGAAGTCGAGACCAGCCCGCCACCGCCCAATCCCTGGACGAAGCGAAAGAATACCAGTTCCGGAAGCGTGTGTGAATTCCCGCAGAAGAACGAAGCAAGCGTAAACAACAATATGGAGGCCACATAGTAGTTCCTAAGACCAAATAAGTCCGCAAGGAAGCTTGTCATGGGAATGATAATGACATTCGCAACGGTATAGGCCGTAATGACCCACGCCACGTCCTCGATTGTGGCACCGAGGGACGCACCCATATCGGTAATCGCCACGTTGACAATCGAGGTATCAATCATCTGGATCAACGCCGCCGAGATGACGGTGACCACGATGATCCATTTGCTAAAGCCGTGTTCTGCCACAGGAAAGTGCTAAAGTCCTAACGTGCTATCTGTTGAAGTGCTGCGGTGCTAATGATTATTTGGAAAACAATCGTCGATATTAACAGTACTATTCTTCGTGATCTGGATGCTTCAATGTGCTAACGCCGCTTCCGCGCTGACTGCCGTACGGCCCTTGCGGATGGTTAAGATCAATGGCAAGCATGCCACAAAGAAGATCGTGACGAATAGGAAAATATCAAGATAACTCTTGAGCATTGCTTGCCGCATCAGTCCCCCATCGAGCGCGGCGTATGCTTGCTGCTTCGCGACCGCGAGCGATGACCCCTTTGCCATGAAGCCATTCGTGAGCATACTCAAACGCTGCTGTGTTGCCGTGCTGTATTGGTTCACATGCGATAGCAGGGCCACGCGATTAACTCCGATGCGGTGCGCGAGATAAGTCGTCACGATCGCAATTCCAAACGACCCGCCGAGTTGCCGCATCATGTTGTTCAGTGCAACGCCCTGCGGAATGTCGCGCGCATGCAATCCCGAAACGGCCAGCAGAGAGATCGGTACGAAGCACATCGGCAGTCCAATTCCACGAATGACAAGCGGTCCAAAGAATGTCCACCACCCCGCATCAAGACTGATCCGCGAAAGCAGATAGGTGTAGAGTGCCGTGAGCGCAAAGCCGGTAAAGATCAACACCTGTGCGGGCATCCCCTTCTGCATGATCTTGCCAACCCATGGCAGAACGAACAATGTGACAATGGCCCCCGGCAACAGCAGGAGTCCGGTTTGCATGGCATCGTAGCCGAGCAATCGCTGCGCGAAGACGGGAATGATGAAGACGGATGAGAACAACCCAAAGCCAATGATGAACGTCAGGAACGCACAGAACGCCAACGTCCGGCTCTTGAGCACATGCAGCTCCACGACCGGATGCTCGGTCGTCAGCTCGCGCCAAATGAACAAGCTGAGCGCGATCACGGACGTGATGGACAGCAGAACGATAGTTCTGGAGTCAAACCAATCTTCAGTTTGTCCCCGCTCGAGTACATATTGGAGTGAGGCAATGCCGACGATAAGCAAGACGATCCCTTCCCAATCGATCCTGCCGACCGCGCGTTCGTGCTTCGGTTCTTTGACAAACGTGAACGACAGAATTGCCGCCGTGATACCGATCGGAACATTGACGAAGAAGATCCACGGCCACGTGAAGCTATCGACAATCCAGCCACCGAGCGTTGGGCCAAGCGTCGGTCCGATCACAACGCCTAAGCCGAAGATACTGGCTGCCAGTGGTCGCTCCTCGACTGTGAACGTATCGAAGAGGATCGATTGCGAAGTCGAGAGCAGCGCGCCGCCGCCAAGACCTTGTACAAATCGGAAAAACACCAACTCGACTAACGTGTGAGAATGACCGCAGAAGAACGAGGCGGCCGTAAAGATGAGAATCGATGCGGTGTAGTAGTTGCGACGGCCGAAGAGCCCCCCAAGGAAGCTCGTCATCGGAATCACAATCACGTTCGCAATCGCATAAGCCGTCACAACCCACGCGATGTCCTCGATCTTCGCGCCGAGCGTCGCGCTCATGTCACTGAGCGCAACGTTCACGATGGATGTGTCGATCATCTCGATCACCGCTGCGGTGATCACCGTGATGACGATGATCCACTTTCGAAAGCCGTGTTCTGCCACTGTTAGCCTTACTTGATTGTGCTAACGGTCACGTCCACACTCATACCCGGGCGGAGCGGCGATCGGGAGTAATCCCGAGGATCGACAAGAATCTTCACCGGAACACGCTGCGTCACCTTCACGAAGTTGCCGCTTGCATTATCCGGCGGCAGCAGCGAGAACTTTGCACCGGTCGCCGGCGAGATGGACTGCACCGTACCATGAAATACAGAATCCGGATACGAATCGAGTGTAAACTCAACCGGCTGGCCGGGGTGCATGTCTTCGAGTTGCGTTTCTTTGAAGTTCGCAGTGATCCAAAGATTGGCAGGAGTAATGGCCATCAGTGGCTGGCCCGCCTGGATGTATTCACCCACCTGAACATTCTTCTTCGCAACCGTCCCCGCGACAGGTGACGTAATGGTCGTATAGGCAAACTGGAGATTCGTGTTGTCGAGATCGGCCTGGCGCTGCTTGACTTGCGACTCGGCGACCACAACCTGCGTGCCCGCTGCTGAGGCCTGATCTGTCACACTCTTGAATTGCGCGTCCGCTGACTCCGCCGCCGCCTGGATAGCATCGAATTGCTCCTGCGTGATCGCACCGCCGGCCAACAGCCCGCGAGCCCGCGAGAGATCGGCTGCGGTCTTTCGGTGATTGACATCCGAAGTGCCGACATTTGCCCGAGCGACCGCAGCATTAGCCTCCGCAGCCCGCACTGCCGACTGCGCGTTTTCCACGGCGGCTTCAGCAATCTTGACTTTCAGCGCGAGGTCCGACACATCGAGTTGGACCAGTACCGCACCTGAATCGACATGGTCGTTATCGCCGATAACGACGCGTGCGACATACCCCGATACGCGCGGGATGATCGGGCTGATATCCGCGTCGATCTGTGCATCGTCCGTCGATTCGTGGATCTTATTGTATTGAATGATGTGCCAGCCATACAGAGCGCCCGAAAGGATGATCGCGCCGAAGATCGTCGGCACCAGCAGCCGGCGTGCGCCGCTCTTCTTCTCTGCTGACTTCGGTTCGACTGACTTCGGCTCATCTGCATTCTGCTTCGGCCCGCCGGTTTTCATCTGTTCTTGTGTTTCAGCCATAGTGATTGTGCCTGACGGCAATATTTATTCGATCTCGTGCCGCTTCAAAGTGCTGGCAAATATCTTCCGCTTTCCCTCGCGAAGAATACCCTCGAAGAGCACGCTGATAATGTCTTGAAAAATTTCCTGTGATGTGCATGGCAATTCTCCCAATGCTTGCGGCGTCGTCAGAGCCTCGACGGCCGCCGTATGCATGCGGACGATCACCTCGCTCGGAATGTCAGATCGGAAATATCCCAGCGCGATACCCTGCGAAAGCACCGCTTCAAACTTCTTGAGCCTCGCACGCTTGTGCTCCTGAATCTCTCGCCAGACGTCCGGCGCATGCATGGTGACGTCTCGAAGGAACACCGGCGTGACCCGCTGGTGCTGGGCTCCGATAATAGCAAGCACGGCCTGCACCTTCTCCGGAAACGCCATCAACTTATCGGCAAGGAGCGCGTCAATGCGCTTAGTTGACTCCTTCAGCTTTGGAATGACGACTGCCCGGAGAATATCTTCCTTCGTCTCGAACTCGCGATAGAGCGTCTTCTTGCTGATCCCAATTGCCTCGGCAATCTCGGTCGTCGAGACGTGCGAATAGCCGCGCTCGAGAAACAGCTCACGCGCCGCCTCGACAATGCGGGCGCGGAGATCCTGTTCGGTGTGCGATGCGGTTGTGGCTGGCGACATTCGGAGCGTTGGAAACCCAAAGAGGTGCTTTTGGTTTCCGGTGCCTGTACGACCCCAACTTCCTAAGGTTTCGTCACGACCAGCGGCCGGTCTTGAAGTCGAAATTCCGGAACATCATGGACTCGATGGGCCGCGTGCTTCGCTCGCGGTATTTCGCGTTTTGCTTCTGGTCGTAAGGAGTGCTGCACTCGCCGGATGTTTCGAAATAGATGAGCTGCCCGATTGGCATTTCGGCATAGACGCGCACCGGCTGACGCGCCGAGATCTCGAGCGTCCAAGCATTGCAAAAGCCGATATCGCCCTTGCCGGCCGTGGCGTGAATATCAATACCGAGCCGGCCAACGCTCGACTTCCCTTCCAGGAACGGGATGTGCTTGTGGGTCTCCGTATACTCAATCGTTACGCCAAGATAGAGCCGCTCCGGAAGCAGGACAAACCCATCCGCAGGGATCTCAAAAAACTCGACTGCATTGTGCTGTTTTGCGTCGAGTATGGGTACAGTATATACCGCCAGCGTCGGCCCGAGATGAACATCGTAGCTGTTCGAGCCGAGACACTCCGCGCGGAACGGCTCGATCACAATCGAGCCTTCCTTCATGGCCGCGAGGATTTGCTGGTCAGTGAGAATCATGTCTCAAAGGTACGAAGGGTCGCCACTCGGCGGCCCTTCGACATGGATTACTTCTTGCCTGGCATTTGTGGCGGTGCTTGTGGCGGCATCGCACCAGGGGGTATCGGAGTCGGAGGCGTTAAGCCACCCGGCTGCACCGGCGGTGGTGCGCCCGGACCACTCGGCGGTGGGCCGCCCATCATCCCCGGAATCGGATCCTGCACCTTGTTCGACATCGCAGGGATCGTCCGCAGGAACATGTAGATGCTCGCCAGATCCTGATCCGCCATGTTCGTCATCGAGGGCCACGGCATCGGAGGCATAATCGGACGGCCGGTGCCCTTATGCTTGCCAGTGCGGATCGCAGCAATGAAGTCTTCTTGACTCCACGAGCCGAGTCCAGTCGCGGAATCCGGTGTCAGGTTCGCGCCAAAACTGACGCCCCACGGTCCCGAGAACGCGGTCATCGTCACGTCGCCGCCCCACATCCAGGGGGGCGTGAGCTTGGCAGCTTCTGTTATTACCATGCCAGCCGGGTGACCGGAAAGCATGCGGGTCATGTCCGGGGCCGGGCCTTGCGGTCCCATCGTCCACGGGGTGTGGCAATCGTTGCAACCGCCGGTGGTCACGATGTACTTGCCGCGCTCGGCAGTTGTGCCAGCGGCGGTCGTGTCCGTGCTGCCGGGCGAGCCCGACTTCGTCGCGCAACTCCAAAGTGCGGCGCTCGCAGCGGTTCCCATGCTCAAAACCAGAGCGATTCGAAAAATGCGAAGTGTCATAAGGATTGGTTTTTGGTGGTAGTCACAATTCAACGGTCAAAACAACGGAGTGTCTCGACATTCAAATATAGCATATTTCTGGTGAGAGCCGAGGAAATTCATCCAATTTGAGAGTGAAAATTCATAATCGGAACCATAGTCCCAAAATGCTACATTAGAGGATTGTCATTGTCCGATTTTGACCGACCGATAGTCTGCCATGTGATTCGAAGTCGGAATAATGTCTCAGTTTAGGATTGTGTCCCGGCCCTGAGGTACCCTTTTGCGGGTTCATTGGATGCCGGTACGAAATCAGCAATGCCATACTTGTTTGCATGAAACCCACAACGAAGAGCCGGTCCGTCGGCCTTGGTCGCGTTTTGCCATCCACCCCGGTTACTGCAAACGGTAGCGCCGCGAGCGGTTTCGCCGCCGGCTCCCAACCGCTCCCCGCTGCGAAACCACAACCGGATAGTGTCGAAGAGTTGGCCGCTCCGATCCTGATCGTTGACGACGAGCCGTTCGTCGCGGATCTCATCAACCACTGGGTCCATGATGTGTGGGACTATCCGACGATCGTCGCCTATACCGGCGACGACGCGATCGTCGCAATGCGAGAGAAAAAGCCGCGCCTCGTGTTGCTCGATCTGAATCTCCCGGACATCCACGGCATTGACGTGCTCCGCGCGATGAAGAGCGGCGACGAGCATTTGCCGGTCGTGATGATCAGCGCGCAGGAGAGCGTTTCCGTCGCCGTCGAGGCGCTCAAAGCCGGCGCCTACGATTATCTGACGAAGCCGATCGATACCGAGCGCTTGCAGGTGATTATTCGCAACGCACTTCAGACCTACAGCTTCCATGAGAAGCTTCGGTCGCTGCGCGCGGAGCTCAACAGCCGCTACGATTTCTCGAACATGATCTCGGCCGATCCGAGAATGCACGACGTCTTCAAGCTCATGCGCAAGGCGTGTACAAGCGACATCACGGTCTGCATCTTCGGCGATTCGGGCACCGGCAAAGAACTCGTTGCGCGCGCCTTGCACGCCAACAGCGACCGGCGCGATGGGCCGTTCCAGGTGATCAACTGCGCGGCGATCCCGCACGAGCTGCTCGAGAGCGAACTATTCGGTCACGAGAAAGGAAGCTTCACTGGCGCGATCGGTCGCAAGATTGGAAAGTTCGAAGCGGCCAACGGCGGCACGCTGTTTCTGGACGAGATCGGCGACATGGAGCTGATGTTGCAAGCGAAGCTCCTTCGTGCCATCCAGGAGCGGGAGTTCGAGCGAGTCGGCGGCACCGAGGCAGTCAACGTGGATGTCCGCATTATCTGCGCGACGAACAGCGACCTGCGCGAGGCCATCGCACAGAAGCGATTCCGCGACGATCTCTACTACCGCATCGCGACCTTCCCGATCACATTGCCGCGTCTGGCCGAACGCAAGGGAGACATTCTGCTTCTGGCCGAGTCATTCCTCCGGCGGTTCAGCGAAAAGCGAGGACTGAATATCCACACGATCTCGCACGCGGCGATCGAGGCGATGATGGCCTATCCCTGGCCGGGAAATATCCGCGAACTCGAAAGCACCATCGAGCGAGCCGTCCTGATTGCCGAAGGCGACGCGATTCATCTCGATGATCTTCCCATCGCCATCCGCGAGTACGGTGACATCCCGATCGAGGGCGAGATCCGCGCCAAAGACTTCTTCAACCCCACAAAGAACAGAGAGATACTCCCGCTCGAAGATCTGAAGAAGATGGCCGTGCAACATGCCTGGGATATTTGCAAAGAGAACCTGAAGGAGGCGTCCGAGCGGCTCGACATCAGCCGCTCGACCATGTACCGCCTGATCGAAGTCTACAACATCCAACCCAGCGTGAGAATCGACGAAAACGTCGAAGCCGAAGCAGCTTGAAATATGGCTGATCCTGCGCCGCTCGATCTCTCGCGCTTTTTCGAACAGCATCCCACACTCGAAACGGAGCGATTGCTCCTGCGCGAAGTCACGCTGAAAGATCGGGACGCGATCTTCGAATACGCGAGCGATCCGTTGGTGACGGAATACGTGATCTTTCCGACACATCAGTCGATGGAGGAAACGATTGCATTTATCGAGAGCTGTCCAAAGGATTTCGCGGAGCGCAAGCGGATCGAATTCGGAATTGTTTTGAAAGAGACTGGCAACCTGATCGGCGCTTGCGGATTCCATCATTTTGCGCCCGAGCACCATCGTCTGGAGATTGGCTATGTTCTCAATCGCTCGCATTGGGGCAAGGGCTACATGACTGAGGTGGTCCGGGAGATGATTCGCTTTGCTTTCGACAAGATGGTCATGCACCGAGTGCAGGCGACCTGCGACGAAGGCAACACGCGCTCATCACGCGTGATGGAGCGCTGCGGCATGACGCACGAAGCCACGTTCCGCGACTACGAACTCCGTCGCGGCCAGTTCGTCAGCGTGAAGATGTACGGCATAATAAGAATGTAGGGCAACCGTCCCCGGTTGCTCCCCGCGCAAGCGAGGACGCTTGCGCTACATTGATTGGGAAGACGCTTGCGCTACACTATCGCGGCAGCGGTGATGCCTGCGGCAGTGCCGGAACACCCCCGTGGATTGCACTGCGGATATTCTGGAAAAAACTATTCGCTGGTCCGGAAGTGCGGTCACCGATCTTCACGACGCGCGCCGTGGCCGAACAACTCGAACCTTCAAGTCCAACGTAATACACGCCCGCTGGCAACTCACTAAGCGGAATACTCAGTTGCGTCTCGCCACCTTGGAGCCGGTATTCCTCAGTGCGCATGGAGCGGCCCATGACATCGTAAATCGACAGATGCACCAATCCATCATCCGGCCACAGGATATCCGCGACCGTACGCGCGCCTGCCGGATTCGGCGAGAGCGTCAGCGAACCGCACGCTATACTCGCGGCGCTTCGAACTCCTGCCCATCGCGGATTGAGATGCACGGGAATATTCATCGACCCGTGATAGAGGCGCAGGGTTCCAGCATATCGCTTGCCGTAGTTCACAAGATCGGAATCGCTCGTATAACCCGGAAAGGAAAAAAGCATGTCGCCATACTTATCCCCATCGGCAGTGAGCGTATCCGCAACGCCGCCGCCCCCGGCCACATACATATCCGTCTTCTCGTCGAGGGCCTTGCCCATGACATAAAAATGATCGAAAAAATAGCCCGCCGTTCCGCCCGCCGCTACGTAGAGTACGTGATTACCGGTTCCGGTCATGTCGCCTGCGTCCATCTTTCGGACTGGCCAGTAATGGGTGCCTCCCATGGACGGGTCCAGGTACTTTGGGTGGCGAATGACGAACGCCGCGCTGTCGAGTGTGATGCGGTTCATCCCGAACTGCGGTCCGCCTCGAAAGATCGCAATCGCGCTATCGTCGCTCGCTCCCCATCGTCCAGTCTGCAAGACAAGGTCCATTGAAGAATCGCCAATAGCTTTTGGCAAGGCACGCATGCTGACCTTATCAACTCCCGGCCCTACCTCGAAGCCTGCTGGCTGCTGCCACCAGGCCATAATCGTGTCGTGGGTGATCGAAGCCACGAAATTGGTGAGCGAAAATGGGGGTTCATTCCGATAAAAACACATGCTGCCGGAATCATCCTCCACGATCCAATCGTCTCGCCCAGTTCCACGAAAATCGCCTTTGAAACCAACGCGATAGATATGCCCCGCAGGGTCTGGATCGGTTAACGGGAAGGGATAAGCAAAAAGCGATGTGTCTTCATAAGAGGTATCCTTAGCAGCCAGTGCGGTCCCGCCCTTGAAGAGCGCGACGAACACCGAGTCTTCTGCCAATGACACAATAGGTACATAACCAGTAGCAACAAGGTCCTCAACCGTATCGCTCGTCAACTTTGCGACGTAAGTTGGCAGTACAGTTATCGCACCGAGCCCTCCCATTCCATCTGAACCCCGAAATTGAAGTCTCAGCGTGGTAACCCGCGACGAATCATAATTGCCAGAATCATCGGCCCAGAAAATCTGATGACCGTTGAAGAGATCGAGGGTCTTGCTTGTTCTCAGGTGCGCAAAGACGGGCTTGCTTCCGATTTGCTGATCCGTAAGATTCATCCGCTTGCCGCTGAGGTTGTGCAGATTGAATCCAGGCCCTGTCTTTGCTTGATAGTAGGTGCTGGAGATGCTGTCGTGATTGACACGGTCCAGATCGCCCACGATGATGTTGCCCGGTGTGCCATCGGGTCTCGGACCAAGGTTCTTGATCAGACCACCTCCAAGCCCCTGGCCGTATACCGCGCCATAGATCGTATCGATCTCACCCGGCACACCGATTTGCGGGAAGTAGCAATTCGGATCAGACCACTGTGCACGAGCAACACCCCCCGCCCACACAAGCGAGATCAAAACCACCAGTCCCCTCGACCGCTTCAGGGCGCGCTGCATCATACTATGAGAAGAATTGTGGGGGCGGGTTAGTGCCGGGGAAACGGATGGTGTTTGTAGGGACGTGCTGCGCACGTCCTGTTCCGGGATCACCGGAATGTTCGCGATGCCTTGCGACAGGACGTGCGCAGTACGTCCCTACGATTGCTCTACAAACTCAGGACTGCCAACGCAGCAATGGCTGCCGTCTCCGCGCGGAGACGGCGTGAGCCGAGCGTCGCAAGGCGTGCGCCGAACTGATCTCTGGCGAGCGCAATCTCATCCGGCGTGAATCCGCCTTCGGGTCCGACGACGAGTGCAATGCTTTGTGAAGTACTCGTTGCGAGCGATTCGGCTGCTTCATCGTGCAGCAGAATGATCTCGCGGCCTTGTTGCTTCGCCAATACGAGTCCTTCTTCGAACGACATCATCTCTCCCGCGTCCAACACGATGAGGTTCGGCAAGCGCGATCGTTTCGTCTGCTTGACGGCCGCTCGCAGGATACGATCCGCGCGATCTATACGAAGATGCCGCTGCTCAGTCCACTCCGTGATGACCGGCATGATCGAGGTTACGCCCAACTCGGTCGCCTTCTCCAGCAGGAATTCCCAGCGAGCCGGCTGCGCGATCATGCCCTGGATGAGCAGCACGTCCCGCGATGGCTCACCGAAGTTCGGAAGGACCCGTACAATCTGACAGTTGAGATTTTTTTCCGTTTCGCCGATATATTTACACTCGAAGGATGTGCCATCGAGATCGGTTGCAAGCAGTGATTCGCCAGGACGGAGCCTCAGAGATTTGAGTGCATGGTGCGCTTCTTCACCGCGAATCGTGAGATCGCTTCCGGTAATGTCTTCGCGAGAAACGATAAAACATTCCATGTTACATGTTCAATGGACGGGATGGACTTTATGGACTCAATGGACAGTCCATTTCGTCCATGTTGTCCATAAAGTCCATCTAAACCTGTACTCGTGCCAATGCAGCGTCAACCGCCGTGCAGCGATCCTCAACGTAGAAAACGCCCGCATCTTCGGAGAGGCGGCGGGCTTCAGCATTCACAATATCCTGTTGCAGCCAAATGCAGCGCGGCAAGTTTTTGCGCTTCAGCACATCGCGCACCGTGTCCGGCGTGAACTCACTGCGTCGGAAAACATCGACGATGTCAATCGTTATGTCTTCAGGAATCTGCGAGACATACGGATACGCCGGGATGCCGCGCCACTCTTTGAGTCTCGGATTGACAGGAATGATCGTAAACCCTCGCCGCATCAGTTGCGCGGCTACTTCCGCGCTGGGGCGCGATGGATCCTCCGAAATGCCGACGACTGCGATCGTCCTGGAAGTGCGAAGCAGATCGGGGATGGTCATACTAGAATCCCTCGCCTTTTCAAGGCGGGGGTTGGGGGGTGGTTATTTGGCACGGGGTTCAACCACCCCCATCGTGGGCGATGGCTCCCGCCTTGAAAAGGCGGGGGTATGATTAAACGGTTCAACCAGCAACGGCCGGTTCACCGCATCGCCGACGCGGACAAGCTCGCCCATCAACTCTTCGAACTGCTCGAAAGTGAGCGTCTGCGCGCCATCGGAGAGCGAGCGATCGGGATCGTGATGCACCTCGATCATGAGGCCATCGGCGCCGGCCGCGATTGCCGCGCGTGCGATGCTGCCAACAAATTCGCGCTGGCCCGTCGCATGCGATGGATCGACGATGACCGGCAGATGCGAAAGCTTCTTGACGACGGGCACCGCGCCGATATCCGGTGTGAATCGCAAAGACGTTTCGAACGTGCGAATACCGCGCTCGCAGAGGATGACGTTTTGATTGCCGCCGGCGAGGATATACTCGGAGGCCATCAGCCACTCCTCAACTGTCGCGCCAGCGCCGCGCTTGAGCATAACGGGTTTGCGAACGTTACCAAGCTGACGCAGAAGCGGGTAATTCTGCATGTTGCGCGATCCGCATTGCAACACATCGGCAAACTCGGCCACGGCCGGAACATGCGCCGGCTCCATGACTTCGGTCACGATAAACAGCCCGAATTCTTCGCCAATCTTCTTGAGCAGTTCAAGACCGTCGAAGCCGAGTCCCTGAAAGCTGTAAGGCGAAGTGCGTGGCTTGAATGCGCCGCCGCGCAGAAACCGAACGCCAAGATTGCGGACGAACTCCGCCGTGCGCCGGAGCTGATCGTAGCTCTCGACCGCGCAGGGTCCCGCAATCACGATCGAAGGAGCATCCCCGCCGATCCGTGTGCCATCCGGCATCGTGATGATGGTGTCATCCGGATGTCCGGTCCGCGCTGCGAGCCGGAACGGCGTCGAAACGCGCACGACTTCCTGCACGCCCGGCATGGTGGCCATCGCGTTGATGTCGTACCCGCCGCTCTTGCCAACGATGCCGATCACGGTCTGTTCGTGACCGTCAAGCCGCTCGGCATGAATGCCGCGGCTGGTGAGATACTTCGAAATCGACTGAATTTGGGCTTCGCTCGCCCCATGCTGCATAACGATGATCATCGGATGGTGTAAACATGCGATGACACTTGTCAGGTGCCGATCACCGAATTAAAAAGACCGGAAGTTCGAAAACTTCCGGCCTCGTTAGCTATCGCTTTAACTAAAGACTCCCTGTCTACAAACCTCAGCCCTTGGTGGTAACCAAATCGAGTGCAAGGCGTCGCATCGCGTCGTCGTCCTTGTTGGAAAGAACTTTGACGATCTGCTTGTCCATCTGCTCGCGGACGATCCGCTCGTAGTCGCCGCGCGTGAGCTGGAGTTCCGGTACCGGTTCCGGCTCGGCCAGGTGTTTCTTCGCGCCACCCTTGACGGCATCGACCATCTGACGAAGAATGCGGTCGGTCCGCTCTTCCTCAACGGTAAAGATCATCGTAATAGCCAACAACACGAGCATCGAAAACTCGATACCGAGCGCAAAGAGAATGAAGCTGGGCTTGGTCGCGGGGATAAACTTCAGTCCGCGGATACCGACAACGAAGATCAGGAATGCCGCGCCGCCATAAGCCATACCGGTCACGACGTTCGAGTATTCCTCGGTAAAGTGAAACCGCATGTACGTCGCCATGCCCCCAAGCCACGACCCCTTCCCGGCAAGATACGCGGTCGCGCCGTTGATCGAGCCAATTTCCAGTTGGACGCTATCCAAATTGATATCCGTGCGGCGCGCTAAAACGCGAGCCGTGTTCTCGGGATCGTTGCGAAGGATCGACTCGACCTCCTCGTTGCTCGCCGAAAGCTGGAGTTGAAGGCGTTTCTTGATCTCCTGGACCGTGTGGTACACGCGGTCGCGGTAGAATGGAAGCCGGATAATAAATCCGACCGCTGTCGCGAAGACAAAGCCGAAGAGAAGGTCGAACGGAATAAAGGCCAGCGGCGGCTGGACGAAGAACTGCTGCTCGCCGAAATGTACGTCGGAATCGATGGCGAAGGGGTGCCACCGAATGCTATCGCCCAGACCTTGCAGGGCAAGGCTGAACAAAATGTGGACGACGAGGCCGCCTACAACCGAGAGGAGTAGAACAGGAAGCGCACTCGGCTTTTTCGTCTTATGCGCTACGGATGGCTTCGTCGCCGGGCGAGCCGGACGGGCCGCAGCAGAAGTCTCTGGATTTGCCATGATTGTCTCTTTCCTTCGTTTAGTCGTTTGTGTATCACGATGCGAAATCGATTACCGCATCGTGATCCCCCGCGTGCGCAAACGCCTGCGCGAGGACTTGTTTCAAACTTTTTCAGACAGCAGCGGCGCTCATTCCGCGCCACTACACTTGTGCTTCCGCTGTTGCAGTCCCTGCATGGAAGCTAAACATTCTTCTCTTCAGTCCAGCACCGATGCTCTTCAGTCCAGTCAGGATGCCCTCCTGTCCAGCCAGAATGCTCTCCAGTCCAGCGATGACGCCGCCCTTGCGGCGCTTGCGGAATTCATCCAGATCCTCCGCCGACTCCGTCAGGAGTGCCCCTGGGACCGTGAACAAACCCATGCCTCGCTCCGGCCCATGCTCATCGAAGAGGCCTACGAAACGCTGGAGGCCATCGAGCTCGGGGTAGCCACAGGAGACTACACTGAACTAAAAAAAGAACTCGGTGATCTACTCTTACACATCCTATTCCATTCCGAATTGGCCCGCGAAGAGGGGTATTTCACCTTCGAGGAGATAGTCCAAACCGAGTCAAATAAGCTGATTTACCGCCATCCCCATGTCTTCGCTGGTGTCCAGGTCGAGGGTGCCGAGCACGTCAGCCGCAACTGGGAACAGCTAAAACGGGCCGAATTTGGCAGAACCAGCGTCTTAGACGGCATTCCGAACTCGCTCCCGGCACTCCAAAAAGCCCAGCGCACACAAGAGCGCGCCGCCAAGGTCGGGTTCGATTGGCCCGATTCCAAAAGTGTATGGGAAAAAGTACGGGAGGAGGTCTTCGAGTTCGAAGCGGAATTAGATTCCCCCTCCTTTTCAAGGAGGGGGCAGGGGGTGGTTTCCCCTGCCATGGTCAACCCGGCGAAGGAGGAGGAATTCGGCGATCTCCTCTTTTCGCTCGTCAATTTGGCTCGCCACGAGAAGATGGACC
>JADGPZ010000001.1 GCA_017882165.1 Candidatus Kapaibacterium sp. | reverse complement strand
CATCGACGCCGTGAGCGACCGTGCCTATCTCATCGAACTCGCCAGCGTGTGCTCGATCATCATGATGCATCTCAGCCGCATGGCTGAAGAACTGGTGATCTGGTCGTCGAAGGAATTCGGGTTTGTGACGATGTCCGACCGCGTGACGACGGGTTCGAGCATCATGCCGCAGAAGAAGAATCCCGATATGGCGGAGTTAATCCGTGGCAAAGTCGGGCGTGTTTACGGCGCGTTGGTGAATCTGCTGACGACCATGAAGGCGCTGCCACTCGCCTACAATCGCGACATGCAGGAAGATAAGCAGCCGATGTTCGACGCCGTCGAGACCACCCGCGACTCGCTGGGGATGATGGCATTCATGTTGAGCGAGACTCAGTTCAACACCGAGCGAATGCGCGAGGCTGTGATGTCGGGCGAACTGATGGCGACCGAGATCGCCGATTACTTAACGCGGAAGGGGATGCCGTTCCGAGAAGCACATCATGTGACAGGAACGATCGTTGTACACGCAAACGAACAAGGAATAACGCTTCCGTCAATCCCGCTTGCGTCCCTCAAGTCCTTTTCGTCCCTTATTGAACAAGACCTCTACGACTTTCTCGACCCCATGATGAGCTTGCGAGAGAAAAAATCAGCCGGAAGCACGAATCCGGAGATGGTCCGTGCCGCGATTGCGGCGTGGCGCGGTCAGGGTGCGTAGGTTACGTAGTTGCTTTTGAGCGTATCCTTGAGGGCCTGGAAGGCGACCTGTTGTACGGAACCGCCCATCGTGACCCCGATATTCGTCCATGCACCACTGGCATCGGATAGGATCTTGAGCGTAATAACGGTATCCTTTGGATAGGTCGTGACGGTAAGCCTCGCTCCCTGCACCGCGACTCCGCTATGAGTAACTTTCAGATTGAAATTGGCGATGGTACCGGAGACGGTCGGACTGGATATGAACTGCAATTGCAGCGGGTAGCTTCCGCCATTCGACGATGTGGAATCCGTGCCGCAGGCGGCAAAAAGGGCAGTACAGCCAAGGATGAGTAGGCGTTTCATCATGCTATTCCTAACCCACGAAACAGGGAGTATACTCCCGGTTTGGCACGTTTGGGGCTGAACTATGAAAGTCCTTGTTACTGGCGCTTCGGGGTTCGTGGGTTCGCACATTGCCGACAGGCTGATCGCCTCGGGCCATGAGGTACGGGCGCTCCTGCGGGAGTCGTCGAGCCGCCGGTGGCTCGAAGGCAAACCAGTTGAGATCGTGCATGGCCGGTTACTCGAACACGAGTCGCTGAAGACCGCCGTAGAAAACGTGGACGCGATTGTCCATGTGGCTGGCGTAACGGCGGCAAAGACCAAGCAAGGCTTTTTCGAAGGCAATCAACTCGCCACCCGCGCGATGCTCGAAGCGGTTCGGCGGTACAATCCCAACCTCTATCGCTTTATCCAATGTTCGAGCCAGACGGCGACCGGTCCCTCGCTCGATGGCCAGCCGGTAACCGAGTTGACGCCGCCGCATCCGATTACAGCGTATGGCCAGTCCAAGCGCGCGGCGGAAGAAGAGTGCGAGCGGGCGCGGCAGGATTTCCCCGTGACGATCCTTCGACTGCCGGCGGTCTATGGCCCGCGTGATACAGCGATCCTGACCGTCTTCCAGACTGTCGATAAGGGCCTCAAGCCACTCATCGGCTTGAAGGATAAGCGCGTCAGTCTCGTGCATGCTGCCGATGTGGCGGAAGGCGTTCGGCTTGCACTCGAACGCGACGAAGCTCACAACGAGACCTATTTCATCGCCAGCGAGAAGCAATATACGTGGCGCGAAGTAAGCGATCTCATTGCGCAAGCTCTCAGCAAGAAAGGTCTGACAGTCAAGCTTCCACACGCCGTTGTCTATGGTGTCGCCGGTGTCTCCGAATTTTTCTCGATGTTCCGCTCGAAGCCGAGCGTTTTGAACTGGGAAAAAGGCCGCGATATGGTGCAAGCCCATTGGACGTGCAGCGTCGATAAGGCCATGCGAGAACTCGGCTACCGGCAGCAGGTTTCGCTCGAAGATGGAATTAAGGATACCGTCGAGTGGTACCGCGCGCAAGGGTGGATGTAGCGAAGATTTGAAATATGAAGTATGAAATATGAAATGAAATTCTGGAGTGGGACATGGGTCAACCCTTCGAAGGTACTGCCTGCACTCGTAATTCTTTTCATATTTCATACTTCATATTTCATATTTTCTGCACGGGCGCAGGATTTGTTCATGCGCCGCACGAACAGCGTTGGGCCGTGGATTGTCAACGTCAACAATAACGGTGTGCTCTTCAATCAGACTGACTCGGACCGCGCGTTCAACGGAGCGGGTGTTGGAGGATTCTGGAATAATCCTTCCGGAAAGTTTGATTCTGTCGTCTTTGCGGCTGGCTTATGGTTCGGAGGACTTCGTCATCGCGCGGGCGTCCTCGCTCCCCACGCGGAGTATACCTATGAGCCAAATGGCGCAAGTTGGATGTTCGTACCGGGAAGCATTGTCTATGATGGATTGCCCATCGATGAGTCCCAGCCCGCGCGCGATAAGTACCGCGTCTATCGCTCGACCGATCTCGCAGGACCGGCATGGCCCATACGCAATATTGGCGGTCGAGCATGCTACATCGACAATCCACTTGCGCGAGCCAGCGCCGGACCTCCCGCCACGACGGGTGACGAAGACATGTTCGTCCTCTCGAAGGACTCAGACCCGAATGACACAACGGTCTTCGGATTCAGTCGTAATGTAGATCCCCTCGACATCGAGATTCGCGCGCAACTCAGCTTCTGGAATCGGACGTTCCTCAAGGATGCTGTTCTCATTCATAACGAGATCATTTATAGTGGTTCGGATACCCTCTTCGATCCGGTCATTGCGCTCGTGGTCGATGGTGACATCAACTATCCCAACGATGACCGCACCAAGGGCATTATGAATGAAGCCTGTGAGGTCGTAACGTTTTTCACAAATCAATATGCAAGCGATCCACTGCTTGGTATTACGGTTCTTGCCGCACCGCATGGGACAAACCGGCCGGGGACTGGTATTACTTCGCTCCGGTATTGGGACAGGACTGAAGATCCGCTAAGCGACTCCGAACGCTATCAGTTTCTGATCGAACCAAAACACGATGAGAAGATTGATTCGGTCGGCGATGCTCGCGTGCTCATTGCCAGTCTGAGTCATCAGCCGCTCCTGCCCGACGATACCGTCTATTTCGACTATGCAATGTACGCCATGCCTGCGACGGGTCCGGCGCTCTCGAGGCAAGACTCGGTTGCAATGCTCGGCTACGCACAGTCGCTCACGAATGCCTACCACTCCGGTCAACTCCACGCGCTCGTTCCATCGGCCCCACAGGCCATCACGGGTTTAGCAATCTTTCCCAATCCTGCTTCCAATATTCTGCATATTTCGCTACCAGGAGCAGCGACCTTGAGAGTAGAAGATGTGCTTGGCCGGGAAGTCATTGCACGGAATATTGGCGAAACAGAGATTGATTTGAACCTCTCTACCTTAGTGGATGGCCTCTACTTCGTGACGACGGGCGAGGGGCAATGTGCTAAGGTCCAGGTGATCCATTAGGGTGCGGGCGTGTCCGAATCTGACACGCCGGAAGCAATGTTTCCGAGAACGGGACACACTGGCGGTTTCAGGTCGTTGAAAGCGGGCCGCAAACGGCGACAATGGACTTGGCACGGTCTTTAATTACCTTCGGGTTGGCAAACTAAACTAGAGACTCACCTGAAGCTATAAAAAGCTTCTCACAGCAAAGGCACCGGGAGGGCAAACCCGGTGCCTTTAACTTTTTAAACGGTTCATTCTGAAACCTTTGAAAGCCAAACGGTGTCGAACCTGCATGATGAATCGTCTTCTTACCGTGCTCCTTGGCCTCGCGCTTTGCGCCGAACTCGTTCCGAACATCGCTCGATGCCAGCAGCAGATTCTGCCGACGAAACGCGGCTATCAAGTCCTCTCCTACAAGCTGCTGCTCGATTGGCGGCCGATTTTTAAGAACAAGAACCAGCGCTTCAGCGGCGTTAACGAGATCACGGTCTCCACGACGCAATCGGAGGTCGTCTTCGATGCGATGGAAATGCGGATCGACTCGATCAAGGTGTCAGGTGTTGACGTCACGCCCGTTCCGCAGCCGATTGGCGACACACTCATTGTGCCACTTGGCCCTCCGGCACCATTCCCAACACCGAGCACGATCAAGATTTACTACACCCGTACGAGCGCGACGAACGACGCGATGTTCTATTATCCCAAGCGAACATACGCGGGCCCGGGTCCCGTAGGCGACTCCGTCTTCACATTGGAGGACCTTGCGTACACGATGAGCGAACCGCTCGATGCGCACAAGTGGATGCCGTGCAATGACGAGCCTTATTACAAAGCGAATTCGGCGATCAGCGTTATCGTGCCTCGGACGTACAGTGCTCAGTCCAATGGTACGCTCCAATCGGTCGATACGAATACGGATGGCTCACTCCAATTCAATTGGGTGAGCGATCGGCCAATCGCGACCTACCTCATGTGCGCGAGCGCGAGCGTCTGGGCCGAGTGGCGCGACTACTATCATCGTATTTCGAATCCGCTGGATAGCGTATCGGTTGTCTATTTTGCATGGCCTGCGGACTATGCCGCGACCGACACCACGGGGATTGCCCACAATGCGCGATATGCGTTCCGCAACACCCCGAAGATGATCGCTGCTTTCAGCAAGCTTTTCGGAGAATACCCATTCTTGCAATATGGGCAGGTGCCCGTTCAGCCGTTCGGTTACGGAGGTATGGAACACCAGACGATGACCACTATCGACCGCTCGATCCTGCACGGCACAAACGAAGACGTAATCTCGCATGAGCTCTTTCACCAATGGTTTGGAGATAAGACCACCTGCGAGACCTGGGCGGACATCTGGTTGAATGAAGGGTTTGCGACTTTCGGTGAGGCCATATGGGAAGAGGCAGTGAACGGTGAGAGTACATACTCGCATTATGTGGGACAGCAGGCGTACGGATTTTTCCACCCATATGCGCCGCGTGGGGATGTTAACAACATACCGACGTACAATCCGCCCATTGCAAATGTCTTTAACGATCCGACGACCTATCTCAAGCCGGGTTGTATGCTACACATGCTGCGGCGTGTGCTGAACGATGATACGCTCTTCTTCAACACCCTCCGCGATTATTCGAATGCGTTCGCCTACACGACGGCGAACACGTGGCAATTCATGGATTTTGTCGTGCCCCGCGCCGGAGCACTCGCACCAGTCAATTTGAACACGTTCTTCAACGAGTGGCTCTTCTGGCCCGATTGGCCCGTGTACAAGATCGGTTGGAAGCAAAGCAACGGGAAGCTGCTCGTCCATGTCACACAACAGCAGGACTCGACGCATCTCTATACGATGCCGTTGCGCTTCAAGGCCATCGCCGGTCAGGACACGACGCTGCTCATGTTTGTGAACGATAAGCAGTCACAGATCTTCACGGCAACGCTGAGCAAGCCAATTACCAGACTCGTGTTCGACTCCGAAGCGGTGGTTCTGTCGCAGTCCACGCTCGCGCCGGACGCCACGCTGGTCGATCCGACGCTGGGAGTGCAAGACGGAAGTACTTCGGAGGGCTTTCTCCGGGTTGACGTGGCGATGGGCATTCTGAAGTTGAGCTTTGCTCCCATCGCCGGTGAGCGTGGCGAGCTTCAAATCCTCGATGTCCTTGGGCGCATTATTGCGAGACGCGATGTTCCATCTGGTGCGGCAACGCTGACTCTGCCGATGGAGGAATTAGCCAGCGGCGCGTACTTCGTGCGTCTGACCGATGGCGCCGGTGAACACACAACAAGATTTCAGGTCGAGAAATAACGATTAACTTTATGAAGCCTATGAGATACCTCTCCATTGCAGTACTGGTTGCAGTTGCGGCGTTTGTCGCACGCCCTGCACTTTCCGAAGTTCACTTTCGCCAGGTGAGCTTCGAGGACGCGAAGAAACTCGCCGCGACCGAGCACAAGAAGATCATGGTCGATTTCTACACCGGCTGGTGTAAATGGTGTCATGTGCTCGATCAGCAGACCTACTCGGACGATCGCGTCGGGCAGATCGCTGACGCGAAGTTCATCTCGCTCAAGATCGATGCGGAGCACGGCGAAGGCATTGCGCTTGCAAAAGCCAATAAAGTGCAGGGCTATCCGACGATCGTCTTCTTCGAGGCCGAAGGCGCAGAAATCGACCGCGTGGTCGGCTTTGAAGACGCCGCCCGCTTCGCGCGCTCACTCGAGCAGGCAGCCTCGGGTGGCTCGAAGGCCGTCATCGATGAGATCGAGAAGTCAAAGACCGTCACCGACCCGGCAAAGTGGATGATGGCGGCCACCTACTATCAGCAACGGCATCACATCGATCAGGCGCTGTCGGCCTACGATCGCGTGATCCAATACGACCCTGAAAACAAACTGCACCTGAAGGAAGAGGCCGTATACCAGGTAGCGTTTCTTTCACCGGGCGATCAGCAATACGACGAGCTCGAAAAAGCCGTCGCAGAGTTTCCCATGCGCGAGGAAGCCTCGCAGGCGAACATCACGCTCCTCGGTCACTCGCTCGGATTGAAAGATCCAGCGGAGAAGGCGAAGGCCGCACGCAGGATCGACATGTGGGCCGTCCGGCGCCCGGATGATGCTGCGACCTTCAACTATTTCGCATGGGCTGCTGCGGAAGCTGGTGTATTCCTTGACAAGGCACAGTTCTACTCCAAACGTGCTGTAGGATTGGCCAAGGACAACACCGAGCGAGCTACCTACATGGATACGCAAGCGGAAGTGGAGTACAAGCTTGGGCATAAGGCCGAAGCCCTGGCGATCGAGAATAAGGCGCTTACCCTCATCGATCCCGTCAAGGACAGGAAGTTGCACAAGCAGCTCGGGATGCAAAAGGCCAAATTCGATGGCACGATGATCGACTTATCAGAGGACGACTCGCAGGCTAGACCGGCCGCTCCGGCAAAAGCGCACTAATTTGGCTCGCACCGCCATCATCGCCCCCTCGCTGCTCAGTGCCGACTTCGCGCGTCTGGAGTCGGCCGTCCGCATCGCGGAAGAGGGCGGAGCCGAGTGGCTGCATGTTGATGTGATGGACGGCCACTTCGTGCCAAATATCACAGTCGGTCCGCTGATCGTCGAAGCGTTGCGTCCGCTCACACGGCTCGTGCTTGATTGTCATCTGATGATCGAGAACCCCGATCAGTACATTCCGCAATTCGTGAACGCCGGCGCGGATGTTGTCACGGTGCATGTCGAGACGTGCCCGCACCTGAACCGCACCATCCAGCATATCAAGTCGCTCGGCGTGAAAGCCGGCGTTGCGCTGAATCCCGCGACGACGCTCGGGGCCATCGAAGAAATTCTGCCGGAACTCGATATGGTCCTGCTCATGAGCGTGAACCCCGGCTTTGGCGGACAGTCGTTTATCCCGACGCTCTACCGCCGCGCCGAAACGCTCCGCTCCTGGATTCGCCGCGATAATCTTGAGTGCCTCATCGAAGCCGATGGCGGCATCAAGCTGGACAACATCGCGCGCGTCCACGCCGCCGGGGTGGATGTCATCGTCTCCGGCTCCGGCATCTTCGGCTCGGACGATCCGGTCGGGACGATCCGGGAAATGCGGCGCGTTGCAGGGAGCGGAAGTTAGGCATTCGCATGCCATCCAAAATTCGGTGAGTCGCGCAACATCGCCTTGAAGCCGCTCCGGCGTCGCGTGGTCTCCTCACTGGAGTAGAGTTCGTGCGCGAGCCGGAGGAAGCCTTGTTGAAGCTCTGAAACGCTCATGTTCTGGGGCACAAGATTGATATCGAACAGCGTACACATGTCCCATGCGTTCTCTTTGATCACGCGACCCTCCTGCTTCAATCGGTGGTACAGCGGAGTGTTGGGGAAGGCGGTCATAAAGGTAATCTGCACCTCATAGAGGCCAGAGTCCTTCACGAAGTGTATGACTTCATCAAAGACTTCCGGAGTATCGCCATCGAGTCCCAAAATAAAGCAGCCATTGACGGTCACGCCGTATGACTGGATCTTCTCGATCGCCGCACGATACGTGTCCTGCCGCTTTGCTTTCCAATCGGCGTTCAGTTCGAGTCCGGTGATGCTGGCTTGTCGCGGACTTTCGAGTCCGATGAGAACTTGCTGGCAACCGGAGTCGCGCAGAAGACCAAGCAACTCGGCATCCTCTGCCACACTGACATCTGCTTCGGTAAACCAGTGGAGCTTCTCAGGGACCATCGCTCGGAGGAGCTGTTTATAGTGATCCTTCTTCACGAAGCTGTTGTCGTCAGCGAATTCAATGAACGGGCGCGGCCAGACTGCTTTGATCGCATGAATCTCATCCATCACGTTCTGCACCGGTTTGACCTTATACTTCTTCGTCAGCAGAATTGAACTCGCACAGAACTCACATTTGTGCGGACAACCACGACTCGTCTGGACGGTCAGCCGATTGTACTTACTTGGATCTAATAATTCGTATCGCGGAACCGGTGCATCCTTGAGGTCGAACTCCGTAGTGCTGCGATAGTATGGCTGCAAGTGTCCTCGCTCGAAATCACGGACGAGCATGGGCCACACCAATTCACCCTCGCCGATCACCACAGCGTCGCAATGCGCTTTCGCTTCTTCAGGGACTGACGTCACATGCAGGCCGCCCATCACGACCGGAATATTTCGCGCGCGATAATAATCGGCGACTTCGTACGCTTCGAAGATCTGTGCCGAGAATGTCGTGATCGCGACAAGATCGTAATCCACCGGCAATTCCGGAAGCAGCTTCAGATCTGCAATCTCCTGATAATCGGATACATGCGGCTTGGGCGTCAAGGCTGCCAGCGTGAGCAGCGAGAGGCTCGGCATCGACGCGATGATCTTATTCCGGTCCACGAATCCCGGAAGCGTGAGTCCAAGCTTCGTCAGTTCTTCGTTATGAGCGCGGACGCCGCTCATGGCGATCATTCCAATTTTCATAATGCGCTTACCTCCACGAGTGTAACGATACCGGCAGTGACGAGACTGAGCACTGGCACTGCGAAAATCCCAGTGAGCTTCCGGTTATGCGCCATGGCATAACAGCAAATTGGCATCGTTACCGCGCCCACGATGAAGCCCCAGCTTGCGATCTGAGCGCTCACCACACCGAACGGGATGCGCTCAGCAATGAGGTAATAAAGGCAATTAACGGTGCCAAGCCCAAAAAACGAAATGTGGGCCAGCCGGTAAAGCCGCCGCCGGAAACTTCCATAGCCCCCGAGCCAATCCTCCTTGTGGAAGTTCAGGCCCAAAAACAAGCCCGAAACAAAGGATAACAAAATCCAAAGACACCCGACCAACAGGTTTGCGTGTGATCCCATAATTTGGCCTTTGAGTTAATTACAAAGTACACTGCGTTCGCATCATGCAAATTCTGTGCCCACCATCTCCAGCCCGGAAACAACCTGCCGGACTCGCCACACGAGGAAAGGGGGCATCCACTGCTCCGGCATCTTCGGCGCGGACCTTCCCCTGATTTGGCGGGCAGCGGTAACCCTATTTCGAATTGCTGTTTCGTGTTCGGTGCCATTCCCACTCGATGGGCGTTTGATAGTTCAGCGCCGAGTGGATATGCTGCGGATTCGCATACTCCCGGAGCCATCGGCGAAGCACCTTCGGGTCTAACTCGAAATTCCGGGCAACCGATGACCGGCTGCGACCCAGACATTCCACCTGCTCGACCACCGCCCGTTTAAATGGCTCATCGAACTGACGACGAACTCTCCGAGCCATCCAGAAGCAACTCCGGTCGAATGATCCATCGCTGATCTCTTCATTGTCATAATCATTTTCCCTGCAAATCTACGAGCGGTTATAACCGTCCACTCATTCGGGGGATGTTCACCGCTCTGGGGCTGTCGCCCCCCCCCCACAACCTCTTTCGCCCGGCGTTCGTTAGATAGGTTGCTATGTCACGCTCTTTCACCCTCCGAACCGTTGGCCGCCTCGGTGGCTTGATACGCCGCTTTGTGGCGGAGTTCGGGCAGGCCGCGATGCTGCTCTGGCGCGCGGCCAGCTACACGCGCCGGATTCCGCGCGACCGGCGCCTGCTGCTCGATCAGATGGCGCACATCGGCGCGGACTCGCTGCCGCTCGTCTTCGTCATCGGATTTTTCACGGGGATGGTCAGCGCGTGGCAAGCCGCGTATCAATTCAAAGGGCTGATTCCGTATAGCTTGCTCGGCGCTGCGGTTAGCCGCGCGATCTTCCTCGAGCTTGGTCCGGTGCTGACGGCGATCGTCATCGCGGGCCGCGTGGGCGCATCGATCGCGGCCGAAATCGGCACGATGCGCGTGACCGAGCAGATCGACGCGCTCGAAAGCTTGGCGATCAGTCCCGCGCGCTATCTGGCGCTGCCGCGCATCGTCGCGGCGGTCATCATGATGCCCCTGCTCGTCATCTTCGCGAACGCGATCGCGCTCGGCGGTGCCTACATCGTCAGCAACCTATTCCTCGATATTTCTTCGAAAATGTTTTTCGAATCGGTCCAGCGGTTCTTTCAGGTCAAGGATATTGTGATCGGCCTCGTCAAGGCGCTGTTCTTTGGCGGTGCGACGGCGTTCATCGGCGTGCACGTCGGGATGAACGCCTCGGGCGGCGCGGAGGGCGTCGGGAATGCGACGATCCGCTCGTTTGTGCTCTCGAGCGCGATGATCCTCGTGCTGGACGTTATGCTCTGGAAGATTTTTTTCTAACACAGTGCCATGATCGAGATTCGTAATCTCCACAAGTCGTTTGGCGAGCAGGAAGTCCTGCGCGGCATCGACTTACGCATCAACGATGGTGATACGGTCGCGATCATCGGCCAAAGCGGTTGCGGCAAGAGCGTATTGCTCAAGCATATCATCGGACTCATGCAGCCGGATTCGGGCGAGGTCATCGTGGATGGCGTGAACATGAGCACGGCCAAGCCACGGGTCATTGAAAAAATCCGGCAAGAGCTCGGCTTTCTCTTTCAAGGTTCGGCGCTGTTCGATTCGATGACCGTCCTGGAGAATGTTACGCTCGGGCTTCGCGAACATGGTTTGAGAGATGAGAAAGAACTTGCACGCATCACCAAGGAGAAGTTGGCGCTGGTCGGACTTCATGGTATTGAAGAGCGAATGCCTTCGAATCTCTCCGGCGGCATGAAGAAGCGAGTCGCGCTTGCGCGGGCGCTTGCCACCAATCCGAAGTACATGTTCTACGACGAGCCGACCACCGGACTCGACCCGATCACCAGCGACCAAATTGATGGCCTGATCGAAGGCCTTACGGCGAAGCTCCGTGCCACCAGCGTGATCGTCACGCACGATATGTTCACAGTCGAGCGGATTGCAAAGCGGATGGTCTTCTTGCACGAGGGTAAAGTCCATTTCGATGGCCCTCCCGCTGAATTGAATGCGTCGCGTAATCCGATCATCTCGCTTTTTCTCGAACGGTATCGCTCACCACTCACGCTCGCCCGGTAGATGCACGAGCTCGACCTCGCCATCCTGCACTTCTTCAATCAGACGCTTGCCTCGCCGGCGCTCGACATACTGACGCATGTGCTGACCACCGTTCGCTATTGGTTTCCCGTCTACGTAATTGGAGGAATATTTCTCATCTGTCGCTATAAATGGCGTGGGGTGCGAATGCTCATTGCGGCTCTGCTCCTCATTGCTGCTACAGATTCACTGGCACATTACATTATCAAGCCCAGTGTGAATCGTCCGCGCCCCTGTGCCACCGCGCTGGATGGCCAGCACGTAGTTTCGTGGATTCGTCTGCCGGAGGGCGAACGATGGGACGAAAGCTTCCCATCGAGTCACGCGCTGAATAATTTCGCGATTGCCGCGTTCTTCGTAACGCTCTGGCCCAGGAAGCGGAGCACTTATTGGCTATTCGTCGCGGCGTTACTCATCAGTCTCGGCCGCATCTATGAGGGGCTGCACTATCCGAGCGATGTGGCGGGTGGGGCACTAATGGGCGCGTTCCTCGGATTAGCCATCGCATCGCTCTTCATATATTTCGAGAAAAAGCCGAACAATATGATCGTCGCATCGTAATGCAGTAATACGCATTACACGCCATCTTTAAATACCAAATCTAACTCGTATGAAATCCTATCTCATCATCGTTGCCGATACCGGCGGATTGAAAGCTTACTTTACACACGAACGTTCGTTAGAGCATCGCCGAAAAGCCGACCTCATCAAGAAGATCACTTATACGAAGGCCCACACCAAGCTGAGCGACCAGTTGAGCGACGGCAAGGGTTCATTCCGAGGCTCGGGAGATGCGAGGAGCGCGCGGCGCGGGAGCGGAGAGGCACATCAGCTGAAGAGTGAACTGCTGAAATCGGCGCTCCGCGCCATCGCGCATGATATTGAGGGCATCGTCGCGCATACTCCTGCGGACGAGTATTATCTCTCGCTTCCGAAGGCGATCCACAATGCTGTGACGGAGGAGCTTAGCAAGGGCGTTCGCGCGAAAATAACGAAGGTTCTGCCGCTCGATCTGACCAAAGATACAATCGAGGATGTTCGGAAGCGGTTTAAGATCTGACGCTCACGAACTTGCGCGTTACGAATCGAAACCGTGATCGGCAACGTGACGAGGATAGTGACTGGCGGAGAACTCTGACTAATTATTCTTTTTCCCGACGTGTTGAGTCAGATCATGCCGCTTAATCCAAAGTTAGAATCTGAAAAGCCCGTCCTCGATCACGGCTATGTCCGTCTGCTCGACGTGATGGGGGACGACTCCTCGCCGGACTCCGATGCGCGCATCTCGACCGGCGTGGCCGCGCGCAGCGAAGACGCGCAGACGACGCTCGTCCGTTTCCTGCTAAGGCACAAGCACACGACGCCCTTCGAAGGCTCCGTGCTGAAGTTCGAGATTCGCGCGCCCATCATGGTCATCCGCGAGTGGCATCGGCACCGGACCTTCAGCTACAACGAGGAGTCCGGCCGCTACAAGCAGCTCGATCCACTCTATTACACACCCACTCCCGAGCGCGTCGCCTATCAAGCGAAGAGCAATCATCAAGGCTCAGGCGAGCAACATCCCGATGCCGAGCGATTTATTCGCGAGTGGAGCGAGGAGCAGCAGGAGTTCGAAGCCGGCTACACTGAACTGATCCAGACGCATAACGTCGCTCGCGAGCTGGCGCGGTTGAACATGCCGGTCTCGCATTACTCGACGTTCGTCGCGACCGGCAATCTGCTCAACTGGTTTCGCTTCCTGCAACTCCGCATGGACCAGAACGCGCAGTACGAAATCCGGATGTATGCGAATGCGATTCGCGAATTGGCAAAACAGTATTTCCCACGCTCGTTTGAAGCGTTCAATGATTACTGGCTTGAGGCTGTTTCACTCTCAAAGCGGGAAGCAGATTTGCTCCGGCAGATGCTTGGCGCTGCGATTTCGTCCGACAACTTTACGAAAGCGCAGCCCGCCCCAGGACCAAGCTTCACAAAGCGCGAGTCGGAGGAATTCCGCCAGAAGCTGATTCGCATGGGATTGCTGAGCGAGCAATGATTCTCGATATTGGAGGTGGCTCGACACCCTTCTTCTCTGTCATTCTGCCGACATACAACCGAGACGCCTTGTCACGCAGGGCCGTCGTAACTGTCCGCAACCAGTTATTCCAAGATTGGGAGTTGCTAATTATCGACGACGGCTCGACGGACTCTACCTACGACGCCCTGCGGCCTGACCCACTGTTTGAGAAGCGAATCCGATATCACTACGCATCGAATCGTGGCCTTGCCCTAGCGAGGAATATCGGATTGACACTCGGGCAAGGACGATACTTCACCTTCCTCGATTCCGACGACGAGTACTTGCCAGAGCATCTCGCGCTTCGTGCCGAATATCTTCAAGCTCATCCGGAAGTTGCGTTGTTGCATGGCGGTTTGGAAGTCATTGGCCCCGCGACGGTTGCCGATAAGCACGATCCTTCGCGGCAAATCCCAATTTCGGAATGCGTCGTCGGTGGGACGTTCGTCATTCGCCGCGATCTGGCGGAACGCTTGCACGGCTTCCGCGATGTTCTCTATGGGGATGATAACGACTTCTTCGAGCGCGCTGGCGCAGCGGGTGCGATCATTCACAAGATGGAATCGCCGACGTATCGGTACAACCGTATGGAAGCGGATTCGCTGTGCGCGATCGTCGAGCGCGAAGGCTTGAGTGGAATTAAAGCATACCGAGGTATAAAGTGATGAGTGGAAATCGAGAAATAGCAGTTCCGAAGGACGGTGCGTTGGAGCCGAGAAGGTTGCCGAGCGGAGAGTCTGTCGAGGATCGCAAAGCGCGATTCCAAAAAATCTTTGCGCTCCTTCACAAGGCATATCCCGATGCGAAATGCGCGCTGGAGTTTACGAATGCGTATGAACTTCTCGCCGCGACCATTCTCTCAGCACAGTGTACCGATAAACGCGTGAATATGGTGATGCCGGATTTTAGCAAGGCATTCCCGAATCCGAAAAGGCTGGCTAATGCTGAGATTGCCGACATCGAAGACGTAATCAGATCGACCGGCTTCTTCCATCAGAAGGCCAAGTCGCTGAAATCCATGGCGACGGACATCGTCGAGAAGTTTGGCGGCAGTGTGCCTGATACCATGGAGCAATTAGTAACGTTACGTGGCGTGGGCCGCAAGACAGCAAATGTGGTGCTCGGCGATGCCTTCGGAAAGTCCGAAGGCATTGCGGTCGATACGCATGTAACGCGACTCTCGGGGCGGTTGGGACTCTCGAAAGAGACCGATCCCACAAAGATCGAGCAAGACCTGATGAAGCTCGCCAAACCGGCACAGTGGACACTCACATCGCACGTGCTGATCCTGCACGGGCGTGCCATCTGCGATGCGCGCAAGCCGAAGTGTTCACACTGTGTCGTTGATGAGTTATGTCCTTCGGCCAGCATGAAGGGGAGTGTTTGACGGGTGTTAAAGGCTATCTTGTTCGATCTCGATGATACGCTGTTCGATCATCGGCATAGCTCGCGTGCCGCACTTCGAGTGCTGCAGCAACACTATGCAGATGGACTCGGGAGTATTTCGCTTGACGAACTTGAGGCGATCAATCTTGTAATCCTGAACGAGGTCCATATCGAGGTTCTTGCGGGAGCACTCAATGCTGACGAAGCGCGCGTGAAGCGATTTGGAATGATGCTTGGTCGATACGGTCTGCTGCCTTCTCCAGAGAGTCTTCAGGACGTGGCGGATCGGTACCGAGCACGGTATCAAGAATCGAGGCGTGCAACGCCCGGAGCGCATGCTCTGCTTCGAGCTGTTCGAAGCCGGGGTCTCAAGACGGCAATCGTTACGAACAATCTCGTCGAGGAGCAGATGGACAAACTTCAACATTGCGGGTTGTTGCACCTCATCGACTCCACGACGATCTCCGAAGAAGCCGGATACTCAAAGCCGGATGCGCGAATATTCCAAGCTGCCCTTAATCGCCTCGAATGTACCGCAGACGAGGCCATCATGCTGGGCGATGCGTGGGAGAACGACATTCTCGGTGCGCGGGGCGCAGGCATTCGCGGCGTGTGGTACAACTGCTACGCGAGCACGCGGCCGGATGACAGTGTCCCAGAAATTCAGTCGTTAGAGGATTCAGATGCTATCCTTCGGTTGTTGCTTTTGGACTGAACGTTATGCCATCCAAGCGTAAGTCACTCAAAGCAAAGCCCAACCCTGCAGGATATTCCAAGCGTCCGCTGAAGGATAAGCTTGGTATTAAAGACGGCACGTCGGTCGCAATCCTGGAAGGGCCGCCGTACTATGCATCACTCGTCGGCATCGAGAATTTCGATACCGAACTCGATCTCGATTCCTACGACTTTCTCCACTTCTTTACTTCGAGCGCGCTTGGACTCGGTCATGTATTCCCGGTCCTTGCGAAGCGCTTGAAGCCCGCGGGAGTGCTCTGGATCTCCTGGCCGAAGAGGTCATCGAATGTAGAGACGGATGTGAGTGAGAATTTAGTGCGAGAGATTGGTCTCGCCAATGGTCTGGTTGATGTCAAGGTCGCTGCGATCGACGAGACCTGGAGCGGCCTGAAGTTCGTCTATCGCCTTAAAGATCGCAACTGAGTTGCGGGTAGTAATAGCGCTTAGCTTTGGGACATTGCCTTCTTCGTACGCTGAAAAAGCCAAAACGAGTAAGCAATCGGTGGGACGATAACGGTTACGAGATAGATAATGAAAGCATCATGCGCTTCATCCGGGGGTAGCACAAGATAAATTGGCAAGAATGCAATCGACGCGATCACCCAGAGATGTCCAGTCATCTTGTGTGTCAGCCGCCAGTTCTCGGGGTCTTCCAGCGTCCACGGTGTGCGGACACCAATGAAGTAATTCGGCTGAATGCCGGGCAGGTTATGTCCGACGAGAAGGAGAAAGACCGCGATGGCATAGATGGGAATGTGCTCCGTATCGAGTGGAGTGCCGGACGGTGTCTCCATACCGAGCGCGATCTTCATATTGATGAAGAAGAACAGTAGCAGAAAACTCGTGATGATAAGTCGCAGCTTGTAGATTGCGGTCGCTGAAACGTTGGCCTTGGCAACTTTGGGATCAACTTTCGAAATTAAGCCAAGCAGAAGCGCAATTGCGATGTTGAGGACGGGAATGAGAAACGTCCCAATGCCTCTCGGCATCCAGCCATTGGCTTTGCCGTGCCAACCCCAGTGCGTCGGGACGTTGTCTGGCAGTTGATCCCAAATGAACGGGATGATAACGAACGGTGCAACCAGAATGATAATCTGAAGCCATTCGTGTTTAATCAGTCGGCTGAGATTCATAGATTCAAAATGGAAACTCGCAGAAAGTAATTCCGACTTCAGGCTGCTGGTGTTGTCTTATCATCATGAGCGGTGTCCGCTGCTTCCATCCGCTCGATCTTGATCTGCTCCAGTTTGTGCCGGATTTTGCGAGTAACTGTGAAGCGGAGGCCATTCACGGCGATCGCGTCACCGATCGAAGGGATGCGACCCGCGTGCTTCTGCACGTAGCCGGAGAGCGTCTGGTAGTCGCCGCTCTCTTCAAGCTTCGGCAAACGGTCTTCAAATTGTTGATTGAAGTCGGCGACGGTCATCGTCGGATCGACATAGATCGCGCCGTCCTTCTCAATCACATCCGGCGTTTCCGCAGTGTCGGACTCATCGCGAATCTCACCGACCAACTCCTCCAAAATATCTTCGAGCGTGACGATGCCCTCGACGCCGCCGTGCTCGCTCACGACGATACCCATGTGGACGCGTCGCTTTTGGAATTCGCGTAAAAGCTGCGAGATCGGCTGCGTCTCGCTCACAAAGAAGGCCGGACGAATCGAGCGTTCCAGTAGAGCCTGGAAGTCTTTGTCTGTCGCATGGCTTGGCACGCTCAGCCGCTCAAGTTGGCCGATGACGGGGAAGAGATCCTTCACATGAAGCACTCCCACGATGCTGTCGAACGAACCGCGAAAAACCGGCAAGCGCGAATAGCCTTCGTCTTCGACGATCTGCAGTATCTCTCGCGGTTCCATATCGAGATCGATCGCGACGGCCTCCGAGCGATGGACCATGATCTCCCGCACGGTCATCTCGCCGAACTCAAAGAGCGATTCGATGATCGTCGATTCCTGCCGCTCGACGACACCACGCCGTGCCGATTCGAGGATCACGTTCCGCAATTCTTCGCGGGTGTGTCCGCCTTCTTCGGATGCTTTCGGCAATCCGAAGATGCGAAGCGCGAGATTGACCAACTTGTTCAGCGACCAAATGAGCGGCCGGAAGATCCGGTAGTAAAGCATCAGTGGCCGCGCCGCCGCAAGTGACACTTCAACTTCGAAGTTGATCGCCAACACTTTCGCGATTTGCTCGCCAAAGACGATGTGGATGGAGGTCAGGATCAGAAAGCCGATGCCAAAGCTGATCGCATGTACTACCCCGGCGGAAATGTTGAAAAGGCCGAACACTGGTTCGAGCAGGCTGGACATCAGCGGCTCGCCGATCCAGCCCAGCGCGAGGCTGGCAAGCGTGATGCCGACCTGTGTCGCCGAGAGGAACGTGTCGATGTGATCGCGGACGTGCTTGGCGGCCAGCGCGCGCTTATCGCCCAGCGCGAGCAGATCGTCGAGCTGAGACACCCGCAGCTTGACGGCGGCATACTCCGCCGTGACGAAGAAGCCGTTCAGCAAAACGAGGATGAGAACGAGGAAGACTTCGGCCAGTGTGGTCATTGTACTGGCCGAAATTTACGTAACTTTGCGGAATGTCTCACGAGATTCGATATAATCGTGTTTGCGTAATCGGCACCACTGCCTCTGGCAAAACACGCTTTGCCCGCTCGTTGGCAGAGCGGATACGCTGCGAGCACATTGAGCTCGACGCGCTCTACCACGATCCAAACTGGACTGCCGTCTCCTGGAACGAGTTCTGCAATCGCGCCGAGGCGAAGCTTGCCGGCGAGCGCTGGGTCTGCGATGGATATTACGCCAACCGCGCTCGCCAGTTCGAGAAGGCCGATCTCATTGTCTGGCTCGACTACCCGTTCCGAATTGTCCTCTTTCGTGTGTTGCGTCGAACGCTGAGGCGTGTGTTCATCCATGAAGAATTGTGGAACGGCAACCGCGAGACGCTCAGAAAAACATTCTCGCGAGAGAGCATCGTGGTATGGGTCTTTCAAACGTATTGGAAACGCCGTCGCGAGATGCCGGTCATGCTTGGCTACTGCGAGACTCCACACCTGCGATTTCAGCATCCGCGCGAGGCGAGAGAATGGCTCGGTCAAATAAAAAACCCCTCGAATTGAGGGGCCTTATAAGGATGAATTCATCCTTCTCTCTACGAATTATTCTCGGTAATCACTTCAGGAGCACCATCCGCTTGGAGGCGGTAAAGCTACCAGCATCCATGCGATAAATGTATGTCCCTGAGGGTAGATTATCCGCGTCCTGGAAATCGATCTGCCACGTCCCCGGCTCCTTCACTTCATCCACTAACGGCGCGTGTACTTCTTCGCCCAGGAGGTTCATGACACGAATTGTTACCTTCGTGCGCTCCGGAACGGAGAACTTGATCGTCGTTGATGGATTGAATGGATTCGGATAGTTCTGATCGAGCGCGAATCCCTCGGCGTTGCCAACGTTAATGTTCGTCACGCCCTGTCTGAAAGGTGCCAGTGTGTACCAGAACCCCTGTTCGTTCGTGAAGACCCCGTTTGACGCGATCCCGATAACTGCCTGGCCGATTGTACCATCTACGGTATACGTACCATTCGACATCGGGGTCGCTCCCGCCGCGATTACGCTTCTCACGATTGTGTAATTCTGAGCGCTTGCCGGATCGTTGCCGATCAAGCTCGTACCCAGAAAAACCAACCCTGCGATGACTAATGCGCGAATGTTCATGTTAGTTTGATCCCTTCGATTGTTTTCGTCGAGAGAGAGTTCGAGGTATTATACACCTTTTTGGCAAAAAAGTATCCCGAAATCTCAAAAAAGTTAGGACTGGCCAATTGATGGGTTGCCGTGAGACACGATCGTGCCGTCTCACGATTTCATCACTAAATTTGCACCATGAGAAACACAAGCCGCCTTATTCTTCTCGCTTTAGTTCTGACAGCACTCGCATCCTGTGCCGACAAAATGACCGACCGCCATAGCGCAATGGTCGGTGGCCGCCAGGGTGTTACCTATATAAAAGACACGACGCCCGCAAACACGGACGGCATGGGCCGCCCGCTGGCCGGAGGCAAAGTCAACTCCGCGCCAGACTCGATGTGGAATCAGTCCTCGCCGCTGGAAGCATGTCCGTTTTAGTAAGGACACGCCAGCGGCGTGTCCCTATAGATCCTTAAATTCCGCGTCCTTCACACCCGAGCGGTCGATTTTGGGCGCGTCCTTCTTTTGCTGGCGAATCGCCCGATCCTGGGCACGCTCCCGCTCGCGTTCCGCATAGCCTTTCCGGAAGGGCGCGGCGATCCGCCGGATCAACATGTAGAAGACGAATGCGAAGAAGAGTAACTCGATGAGCCGTGCCATTAGGAGTTCAACACCGCAAGCGGCGAATTTGTCTGCGTGCTAAACAGAAAAGAACGGCGGCGGAACAACGGAAATATATTCCACCGGCGGATGCGGCTCGCGGTAGATCGCCGCAAGTACGAGATCGACATACTCGGGATGCTCGACGAAGTCGATGCGGTTGGCGTCCACGACGATCAGCCGCGTCGCACGGTAATGATAGAAGTAATGGTTGTAAGCCTCAACCACGTCATGCAGATACTCGCGTGAGATTTGCTTCTCGAACGGGCGGCCGCGCTTCTGGATATTTTCGAGCAGCGCCGGAACACCAGCCTGCAAATATATTACGACATCCGGCAGCGGGATCTCGCGGTTCAGCGTTTGCTCGATCTCGTCGTAAAGTTTCATCTCCGCCTCCGACAGATTGATCGAAGCAAAGATGCGGTCCCGGGCAAAGATGTAGTCACTCGTCCAGCGCTCGTAAAAGAGGTCGGGCTGCAAGATCTCTCGCTGTTGCCGATAGCGGGATAGCAGGAAAAAGATTTGCGTCTGAAACGCGAGTTGCTTCTGGTCCTGATAGAAATGAGCGAGGAACGGATTTTCTTCAAACTCTTCGAGCACCGCCTGCGCGCCGATGCGCGTGGCGATTTCTACGGCCAACGTCGTCTTGCCGGCGCCGATCGCTCCTTCGACCGCAATGTAGCGCGGCGTGTTGTCTTCCGTCATTCGTTAGCTGAGTTCAAGTTCCGTTCTTCGAACACCACTCGTGTCAACCTCTTTCAGTAACTCCCAAACCGCCTTGTGCAAAACCGAATGCACAAAATTAGCATCTAAATCGGCGAGCGGCGCGAGAACGAATGCACGCCGCGAAATTTCCGGATGCGGAATCACGAGTTCCGGACTCTCCAAAATCAGATCCTCATAGAACAGAATATCAAAATCAATTTCCCGCTCGTGCCATCTCGGCCTCGACTTCCGGCCCATTCCATGCTCGAATCCTTGCAGCTTCTGAAGCAGATCGAGCGGGCCTTCCTGCGTCAGCAATTCGACGACAGCATTTAGATACATTGGCTGCGGATGCTCGCCGACCGGCTCCGTCTCATACACCGGACTAACCCTCACCACCTCACCAACACTCCGCAGCAACTTCACAGCATCTCTCATGTGCTGCTCAATCGGCTCGATATTCGAACCAAGACCGATGAACACTCTCGCTAACTCTACGATCGGCTCTTCCGGCATTCTACTTCCACGCTATCGAGCACACCACCAATCGCCGCGCCGGGCTTGCGAACCCTGATGATCACTTCCTCCGCAGGAAACTCCGCCAGCAGTTTCGCTGCAATCGCATCGGCCAGTGATTCCAACAATCGGCGTTTCGTCGAGCTGACTTCGAGCACCAATCGCTGCAGCTTCACGTAGTCGATCGTGTCGACAAGATCATCGCTCTTCGCCGCGCGCTCCAGATCGGCTCGCAGTTCAACGTCGATCTCGAATCGCCCGCCATGCTCGCGCTCGTGCGCGTGCGCGCCGTGATACGCATAGACCTGAATGTTCTTCAGCCGGATCCACATAATCTAATCTCGCTCGAAAATGGCCGCGATTCCTTGTCCCACACCGATGCACATCGTCGCCACGCCGCGCTTCAGCTTCTTACGACGCATCTCATAAAGCAACGCGCCGACCAACCGACCACCGCTTGCGCCAAGCGGATGCCCGATCGCAATCGCGCCACCGTTCGGATTCACTCGCGCCGGATCGATTCCCAACTCACGGATCACCGGCAAGCTCTGAGCCGCGAATGCCTCGTTCAACTCCCAAAGATCGATGTCCTTCACATCCAACTTCGCCAGTGCCAAGGCCCTCCGTGTCGCGTATATGGGTCCCACGCCCATGCAGCGCGGCGAAAGTCCTTCGACACCACTCGATACATACCGTCCGAGCGGTTCGACGCCGAGTCGTTTCAGAACTGATCCACTCACGACGACGACCGCGCTCGCGCCATCGTTCAAGCTGCTCGAATTCCCCGCCGTCACCGACCCGCCTTTGCGGAAGGCGGCCTTCAGCGTCGCCAGCTTCTCAATGGTTGTATCGGCGCGCGGCTGCTCGTCCTGCGCGACGACGGTCGTCCCCTTCTTCGACGCGATCTCGACCGGCACGATCTCCTCCGCATAGTCGCCGCGCTTCTGTGCCGCGATCGCGCGCTGGTGCGACTCGTAGGCAAACGCATCCTGATCCTCACGCGAGACCTTCCACTGCTCGGCGACATTCTCGGCGGTCTCGCCCATCGATTCCAGCGGGAACATCGCCTCCATCTTCGGATTCGGATAGCGCCAGCCGAGCGCCGTATCATACGCCTGGATATTCCCGAAAAGCGCCGCACCCGACACATTCTTCGGCAGCGAGTAGGGCGCGCGCGTCATGCTCTCGACCCCACCGGCCACGACGATCTCCGCCTCGCCCGCGCGGATCGCCCGCGCCGCCTGAATCACCGCGTCCATCGACGAGCCGCACAGCCGGTTCAGCGTCACGGCCGGCACGCGCTCCGGGAAACCCGCCAGCAGAGCACCCATCCGCGCCACGTTGCGGTTGTCCTCCCCGGCCTGATTGGCGCAGCCGAACATCACGTCGTCGATTTCAGCCGCATCGATTCCGGCGCGTCGAACGGCCTCCTTCATCACTAAGGCAGCCATGTCGTCCGGACGGACATCTTTCAGTGCGCCACCATATTTCCCAAACGGTGTCCGGCAAGCGGAGAGAATATAAGCTTCTGTCATAACTTTCTATAAACAAACTGTCATCCTGAGTCCGCTGCGGCGGACGAAGGATCGCTTTCAGGTAGCCAAGAATTTCACTAATTGAGTTTGAAATTCATCAAACTCATTCCGCGGGAAAGAAAAGTCAAAATAATTCGATCTCTCTTTTTTGTTTGGAGTTCATGAACACCCCCAAAACCCGCGTTCCCGAAAATTTCAAAAATCTCAGGAATTCGTCCCGAGAACATCCGGGACTCCCTGCCCGTGCCGAAGGATGTCTTTGCGGGAGGTAAGATTAGTAAACGTCGTCGTGGGTACCAATGTCTTCGAGGAAGGCCAGATCGTCTCGCTCGAAATAGAACACGACTCGATACTTCTTCGTGATGCTGAAGGCCCACCGGCCATCGAGCTTGCCAGAGAGGGAATGAGTCTGGAGCCGAGGATCGTGTGGGTGTTGGATGAAGCGGCCTAACTGCTCGCGGAGCTTCTCCTCAAGATCAGGATGAGACTTGATGAAGCGTTTGTACGCTCTTCGAAACGACGAACCCTCAGCGACCTGAATCATGCCGCATTCAACCGGCGCATGATCTCATTGACATCGGACGTTGGCGTTAGCTCGCCGCGCTCCCACTCCGCCATCGTCTCGGCGTGGCTCGCGTCGATCTCCGTGCGGCGTGCCGCGATCAGTTCGTGGTCCAGCAACTCCCGCAACTCGGTCTTGTCACCAAGCGGTAGTTCGCGGATGCCTTCGACTATATCGGAAAATGTTAAGTGCATGACTCGGTGCCTCCATACACGATAATTAAGATTGCGCAAGAGCGGTTCCAACCGAACCCCACACCACCAGCAACCCACGCCGCAACTCAATGACGAGAAGAGCCTGCATGGCGTGTGAGGTGTGGCTTCGTTGCCGGTGCAGCAGGGTATCATTTTATGGAATGATGCGTTATACCAGAATCATGACATTCGAAAATCGCGTTGTAGCCTTCATCGACATACTTGGGTTTGAGCACGCAATCGATGCAACGATTGGAGACGATGGTGTGCAAAACGAGGGACGCATTGACGCAATAGAAGATGCGCTAATTGAGGTGTCGAAGCTTTTAGAGCCAAGTCAAAAATTGTTTAGAAGAATAAAGGGATACAGGGGTGAACCCAGCCTCGTGGTAACTCAGTTTTCGGACAGTATCGTCGCTTCTATTCGCGCAGATGATCCCGCAGAGGTTTTTGCGAGTATTCAATCGATCTATTGGATTCCGGTGCAGCTAATGAGGCTTGCTGGGCTTTCGTGCCGTGGAGGCATTGGATTTGGCTTAGCACGCCACACGGAGTCGGTACTTTTTGGCCCTGCGGTAATCCAGGCATATCAACTTGAATCGAAGGCTGCAAATTATCCACGAATTGTCATTCATCCGAGTGTGCATTCCCTCCTAGAGGATGCAAGAGAACGCATTTTACTCATGGAGGGCCTTAGGTTAGAAGACGTACTTGCTGTGGATGAGGATGGCCTTCACTACATCAATTATTTCAAGTTGCTACCTAACGTCTTCGAGGGTGGAGAATGGGGTGAATACCAAGTGGCGCTTCAGGAAGTCGTTAGGGAAGGCCTCGAATCTCGCGACCCAGGAATCATGGCGAAGTATATGTGGATGCAGTCTAAAATGAGTCAGCAGATGAGGGTCGCAGACACTATTACTGGCAAAGCCTAAGGGGAGACTGATGGGAATACTATCGAGATTGTACGGAAGCCCGAAAGATCGGGAGACCAAAAGGACGTTCCATGAGGCGCGTCAAAAGGGACGACATGAAAGTCGAAAGCTGCGGCCACTTCAAAATATTGAGCTCGCGATTTTTGTAGCCGCACAAGCTTGCCAACGGGAGCTAAGATCCTTGATCGTCGAAACGGACGACAAAGCCAGACAACTTCGAGAACTCGAACTGATGTATGAGTACATCTATTTTTTCATGCACCTTACTATGAGGAGGTGCTTCGGATTGTTAGGCGATATGAGCAGACAGCGCCTTCAAGATTTTCTCATGCCAGAAATCATCTTCACAAGCGTAGAGAGTGCATGTGGTAATTGGCTCGAAGAGCGTAAGGAGGGGGTTCGATTTGAATTCGTCAATAACATTAATTCCGCCGAGCACGAATATGGAGCATGCACGGAATTGTTGTCGGCAGAGGACATCACGTTCAAAGGGAATTCTCTGTTTTCAATTTTAGTGAGGAACGTCTCAGAGGAACTCGGTTCAGATCCGAATCCAATTCATTCATTGGTGACGATGATGCATGTTCTGGACGTGTCGATCAAAGCGTGCGAAGCGATGAAGCTTGAGAAACTGGTCCGGAAAGCATCGCGCGCAATCGATTCCGATCTTGGCGGCAAGCATGTGAGAATGCTTGCAGAATATGGACTTTACGGGTCAATACTTTCAGGATTGATTCTACAAAAGCCAGGATCTGACTGATCTGACTCTTGAGATACCTCCCCATCCCAAGAATATCCGGTTCGCTCGCGCAGACAAGAACGAGCGAGAGCGTCGTGCGGTCGCCCATTGGCGAAACTTCGTCCCATGCTCGGAGCGAACTCGGTAGCCAACGGCGAGAACGGCATCGAGACTATAGTGATCGAGGGCACGGGCCACCTTGCGGCCACCTTCGATTTGAACTATTCGGAAATTCCGAATAGTTGGCTCTGGAAAAAGCTCGCCTTCCGCATAAATATTCGTCAAGTGCTCGCTGATGGTCGGAAGCGATACCTGATACAGCTCCGCGATGAGCCGCTGCGTCAGCCACACGGTGTCGCCATCGAGGCGCACCTGGATGTTCAGTCCGCCGTCTTCGTAAATAAGTAGCTGCCCTGAAGGCTGGCCGTCTGCGGGGGTTTCGTTCTGTGTCATGGGTGCCTATTACTATCGATGTAAATATACGACATTTGCGGGCAATCGCTCGGAAACGCACGACGGAGTAAACATCAGACGCAGCGCAAGCCCCTCGCCATCCTAAGAATATCCGGAGCGCTCGCGCAGGCAAGAGCGAGAACGCCGTATCTTTGTAGCCTATGGGTTTCCTGGCACGGTTCGAAGAAGCGGTCGCGGCGTTCAAGGCGCGGCGGGCCGGCGATTATGCGCTGGCGTATCGGCCCTATTACATCGAGTCGTTTCTCGAAACATTCTTAGAATACGAAGCAGAGGACACGCGACTCATCGAGCGATTTCTCGATCTCGAAAAGCGATTGCAATTCATCTCCGTGCCGAGACGTGGCGCGAATCTTCGAAATGCGTGCGGCGCGCACAAAATCGACTTGCCACGACAGAATGTGGGCGCGCGCGATGGATACCGGATCGTTTACTATCCTCACATCCACGGCGAGATTTACTTCCTGATGGGATTCTCCAAAGCCGACCAGGCGGACTTATCACCCGAGCAGGATAAACTGTGCTGTCAAATTATTGACGTGATAAAGCGGAAGCGCGCGAGCGAAGTGCCGGGGGCGAACGTCGATAATCCCCAACTACACCGGGGATCGCACACGAGATCTTAGGGCTTCTTCTTTTTGAGCAACTCCTTGAACCCGTCGCGGTGATTGTTCGGATCGACGGTATGGACGCGATCCTGCTCGATATCTTCCAGCGCCTTCCGCAGCTTGGCCGTCAGCTCGGGACTGTGTATACCCGCCTTCGCCTTCCGGCGCTTGGGGGCTTTCGTGGGTGATGTGAGATCATGGGTGATCTCACGATCATCCACGGTTTTCGGCACTTTTTTGCCTCTCCGCAGTAGTGCAATCGTCTTCATCGTCATCCCAGAACGAGGTGTCGATGATCTGCCGTTCCAACAGCAGCCGCAGAGTAAGCGCCTCGCCATCCCAGGAATCTCCGCCGCGCGAGGCGGGACTTGCATAACGCGTCGGGATTGACTATATTTGTACTCCACCATTTGGTAACAACTTAATCGGTTTGCCATGAAAACACATCAGCTACGCGCATTCGTGTTCGTTCTTGGAGCCTTCGTACTCCAGGCACTTCAATCATCATCATCTAACGCACAGCAAGTCATCTCTTATCAGGGATCGGTGACGAGCAGCGGCACTGCGGTCTCGGGACCGCACAGCGTGACGCTTGCGATCTATGCTGCCGCAACCGGCGGCACCGCACTCCACACGGAGACGCAGTCCGTTACCTTCACTAATGGAATATTCAACGCGACACTCGGCGCGGACCATGCGAATCCGCTGCCGATGTTTGACGCCGGCGATGTCGGCGGTGTCGTGCGTCCCGCAGCGGATTATTTCCTCGGCGTCGCGATCGAAGGCGGCGCGGAGTTGACGCCACGTTCTAAACTCGGCGCCGCCGCGACAGCGTGGACCAGCCGTGTTGCGGACTCCTCGCGCCTGGCTGGGACCGCACTCGCCCTTGCCCCACTTGCAACCGGCGTCGTGCGGTCGATTAATGGTCTCTCGGGTAGCCTGACTCTTGCCGGCTCTGGCGGGACCACAATTTCCAGCAACGGATACACGGTCACCATCAGCTCCACCGGCGGCAGTGGAACGGGAATCCTCGGCGTCCAGAATATCGATGGGACGATCAGCATTGTCGGACCGACGGGACCGACGGCGACGATTAGTTTGGCGGATAATGCTGTCACGAACGCGAAGCTCGCGGCTGGCGCTGTCACGACGGCCAAGATCGCAGCCGGCGCTGTGACAAATGCCGTGGTGGGATCGGGTTCCGCGACCATTGGTCAGGTGCTTGCGGCCAATGGGTCGGGTGGCGCGACGTGGGTCACGCCGAGCGTCTTTTCGTTGCCATACTCGAACACGATGTCATCGAGTTCAACACTATTTGACATCACAAATTCTGGGGCTGGCGCGGCCATCAGCGGCGGGGCAAGCGCGGCGGCGATGGCGGGGGTGAACGGGAGCACAACGAGCGCGACCGGCATCGGTGTGCTTGGCCTTACATCCGATGGAAGTGGCGTCGGAGTCCTGACGAACTCTGGCGTCTTTGGAGGCTCTTCCACGGCCCGTGGGGTCGCGGGATTGACCAATTCCGGTTATGGAGTCGAGGGGGCTGTGTCTAATAGTGGTGTGGGAATTTATGGCACTACTGGTGCCGGTGCCCTAACAGCTCGTGCCGGCCTGTTCGAGGTCACCAACTCCGCCTCGACCGCGAACGCGGTCGAAGTCAATAATCCCGGGTTGGGCAATGCCATCAAAGCGGTTGCAAGCTCGACGACGAGCACGAACCCAGCGATTCTTGGGCAGACCAGCTCTACTGCCAATGCGGTTGGAGTCCAGGGTGAAGTGACCTCTGCCACTCCATCCCTCTTGGCCGCTGGTGTGTGTGGCATCAACCACGGTGCCAACGGAAATGGCGTCGGCGTTTATGGACACAGTATGGGCAACGGCATCGGCGTCTATGGCCGAACGGAGACGGGCGGGATTGCGATCGAGGGTGTCACCAATGGAAACGGAGACGCGATCTACGGTGAGGCCGATGGCACCGGCAATGGTGTGCATGGTCTCGGCTGGCAGGGTGGTACTGGCGTTCTGGCTGAAGCAGCATCCGTTGGCACTACGTGCAACGCATTGATCGTAAACATGCTCGGCTCGACGATCTCGACCGTTAATGGTAACAACTGCGCGATCTTCGAGTCGGCGGGCGCGCACGTCGCGCGGATCGACCGGACCGGCAAAGGCTTCTTCAACGGCGGCACGCAGACCGGCGGTGCCGACGTGGCGGAAGAATTCGATGTGCCGGGCGACCGAGCGAGTTACGCGGCAGGTGATGTGCTCGTGATTTCGCGCGCTGGCGATCGCCTTGTCGAGAAGTCCTCCGAGCCATACTCGCGACTCGTTGCCGGTGTCTATGCGACGAAACCCGGAGTGATCCTCACAAACGTGATGATGGATGGAGACCACTCCGCAAAGGTGCCGCTCGGCATCATCGGTGTCATTCCGACGAAGGTGACTTCCGAGAACGGCCCGATTTTCGCCGGCGATCTGCTGGTGACTTCTTCGACACCGGGTCATGCGATGAAGGCTGACCTGAGCAAACTCCAGATCGGCCAGGCACTCGGCAAGTCACTCGGGAATTTCTCTGGATCCGGCACTGGCGTGATCGAAGTATTAGTAGGGAAGTACTAATCATCGCGCGAGCTGCGTAGCGCGAACTACGCACGAGCGAGAGTTCAAAATCAGGGCCGAGCGTGGGTGATCGATCATCCGCGCTCGGCCCTTCCGATTGCAATCAATCCCACGAAATTCGCGATTTTTCGGCCCGGGCACTTGCTTTTGCTCTAAGAATCTCGTATTTTAGCGATTAGAATACAGTTCTGAGGTGGATGATCGCTCATCCACTGGGAATTCGGCCGGCCCCGGCAGGGTTTCCATCAGATAGTTTTGTGCATAAATACGACAAATAGGAGGCAATAAGATGAACCGTTTTAAGGAATTACAGGACCTGCTCGTCAGCTTCGAGAAGGATTTCGAGAAGTTTTACGATAAGAGCAATAAGTCCGCTGGCACGCGCATTCGCAAGGCGATGAATGAAATCAAGCGAAAAGCGCAGGAAATCCGCAAGGAAGTCCAGGAGATGAAGACGAAGGAAGAGCCTGCGGCCTGAGAGAAGTAATGAAGTGCTAAAAGTGCTAAAGTGCTTAGCTAAGGCGTTAAGGGTCTAAAGCAGATCTCACGCAAAGTGTAAGAAGCACTTCAGCACCATAGCACTTCAAAACGGCAATTCGGAGTCTTCCATGGATGCTCGATCATCCTCGTCGCCCCCCAGGTCGATGTGCTCCATGTTGAGGTAGAAGAGATCGCGCTTCGTGCGAATGCGCCCGGTCGTGCTCGGTGTCGTGCCGCAGCAACTTCCGACCATCACTGCGCCTTCCTGCATCCATGCGAGGCAACCTTCCATGATCTGCTTGTTGCTGGAAGCATAGAGGTCCCACGTTCCATCCGGTAGCTTTTCGGATGCGTTCGGATAACACCCGAACCAGACCATCGCGCGTCTCGCGGCTTTCGAAAATACCGGCATCGCATCCATGATTGTCGTGAGTGGCGCGCAGTTCAGCGCAACCAAATGTGCTCCGCCCTCAGCCAAACGTTTGACCGCATAATCGAGCGGAGTGCCGTCCAGCATCGTCTCGCCGTCCTTCGGCACGAGCGAAACCCAAACATATTTTTCCGATTCCGCCTTCGCGGCAGCAAGCGCGCAGAGTGCTTCGCGCAGCGTGTTCATCGTCTCGATCAGAATAATATCGACTCTGGCCTCATCGAGCCAGCGTGCCATGACGCGGTGCTCTTCAACAAGTGCGGCATCGCTCGCCGGCACCAACTCGGGTGAGAAGCAATCCTCGACCGGCGCGATTGAGCCAGCCACGCGGATGAGCGGATTCTTCTCACGCCGTGCTTTGCGCGCGATACGAACAGCCTTCTTGGTCAGCGCTTCAGCGTCCAGTCCAGTATCTTTGAGTGCGCGTGGATTGGTGCGGAATGTGTTCGCTGTGAGAATGTCCGCGCCCTCCCATAGGTAATCCTTGTGGACGCGATAGATGAGATCGGGATGCGAGACGAGTCCGCGCGCGGTCCAGCTTTTGCCGCTGGTGTTCACGCCGCGGCCTTCCATCACCGTGCCTAATGCGCCATCGAGCACGAGCGGCCGCACGCCAAATGCGTTATCGAGATCGCGAGTCATGATTTCCGTTAGAGACGAGATCGCAATGTCTTATGTGCTGCTACTTCCCACAAGAAGGATTCGAAAATTCTTCCGGCGAACGGCTCATCAAATTCCATCCGCTCCGGGTGCCACTGCACCGCAAGGAAGAATGGTTTGCCGGTTGGGTCGGCCCATTCGAGTGCCTCGATCGTGCCGTCCTCTTCGGCGCGAGCGACAACGATAAGGCCCTCGCCGGGTCGCTCGGCGGCCTGATGGTGTGAGCTATTAATCTCGCCTTCACTCGCCCGGAATACGCCTCGGAGATACGATCCCGTCTCGATCTTCACGCGATGCCGCCGGTCGTGACCATCGATCTTCGTGTGATCTCTGCCACCAAATGTTTGGATGTCGGTCACGAGCGTGCCGCCGCGATGGACATTCAATAGCTGCAAACCGCGGCAAATACCGAGCGTGGGCATCCGGTTCTCGTCAGCCTTCGCAGCTAACTCAAACTCCACCTGGTCGCGTGCCTCATCAATATCCGTGCAGAGCCGCTCTTCTGTTTGCTTGCCGTAGCGCGATGGCTCGATGTCATTGCCGCCGGTGAAAATCACACCATCGCACTCGGTGAGCTGATTGGGATGGGCCGAAAGATTGACGAGCGTAACCTCTTCGTCTAAGATCCGTGCCGCATGTTGTACCGCTTCGCGGTAACGGTCATACTTTTCGTTCTCTTCTGGCGCGTACGAAAGGCCGATGGTAAGCTTCATAGAGTGGAATCAATGGCATCATGTAAACTTTGCTCGCCGCTCAAGAATTCGAGTTCTTGCTTGAGAACGAAGACCGGAAGTGGAGGGGCGCCGGGGACGGCGCCCCCCACGCGTTCAAAAAGGCCGCGGCACTTGACGGCGTCCTTCATGGTCGTCACAAGGATTTGAGCACCAGAGCGTTCGGCGTCGCGCATGAGCGTCGTCGCAAATGCTTGTGTATACTCGGCGTGATCGCCCAGTTCGCGGGCGATGACTTCCGCGCCCAAGCGTTCGAGCATTCGATGGAATCTTGCGGGCGAAGCAATACTCGAAAATGCGATGACACGCTTCGCCCTCAAATCATCCAGCGGGAATGGCACACCGCTCGCAATGTGATGAAGCGACTGAGGAGTCGACCAGACCGCTGCCGCGATCACGTTGGGTCGCAGGTACGGTTTCAGGCGGTCCCAGTGATTTCTCATGACGAACTTGTCGCCGGCATTGGTGAATACAATCGCATCCGCCGCGCGCACTGCGCTGAATGGCTCGCGAAACCGGCCAAAGGGAATGACGGCTGAAAGAGGACGCTCGGCATCGATCAGCACGATATTCAAATCGCGCTGCAGGTGTTGATGTTGGAAACCATCGTCGAGCAGGATCACCTCCGCGCCAAGCCGCTTCGCTTCCTTTGCGCCACGCGTCCGGTCTTCGCTGACGATCACAATTGCGCCGGGCAGACTCTGTGCGAACATCTGCGCTTCGTCGCCAGAGTTATCGACTGTTGCCAACACGCGACGCGCATCGCTGACGAGCACAAAGCCTTTGGAGCGTCGTTTGTATCCGCGCGAGACGATGGCGACACGTTTGCCGCGCTGGCTCATAAGGTAGCGTGCGACCAACAGCACCATCGGCGATTTGCCCGTCCCGCCGAGCGAGAGATTGCCAATGCTGATCACCGGAACGCCGGGATGCGAAGAGCGAAGTGTGCCGCGCTCATACAGCTTGCGCCGCAGACGCATGGCATACGCATAAGGATTGAGGTAATCGAAGATGGCAGTCATACGGCAAAGGGACGAGAAATTCTTTCGAGCGTCTGATCGTCCAATTGGTCCATCAAGTCCACTTTGTCCACTCTAACATCCACTTTCGAGAATGGCAACGGCACTTCAAACATATCCCAACTCTTCTTCAACACTACTTTGCGATGATACTGAACGTTGAGCATGTAAAGCGGCAGTCCCGTCTCACGCGCGGCGATGAATGCGCCTCGCTTGAAGATGTGCCTTGGACCACGCGGGCCATCAGGCGTAATCGCAAGGGTATCGGCCTCGCTCTCGCTCAGCATTCGGATTGCTTCATCGAGTGCTTCCATCCCTCGCTTGCCGCTCGATCCACGCGAGAGTTTGTATCCCCACTGTTGAAGAACGCTCGATAAGTACGTGCCATCCTTGCTCCGGCTCACCAGCGCGACGGGACATCGCCCGCGAACAGCATACCATCCGGCGAACATCTTGCCATGCCAGAACATAACGATTGCGCGCGCCGGGAGCCGCTCGCCACTCCAGCGAATCCGCAGTGTCCGCGCAAGCAGTGTTGCGAAGAGTGGAAGCAATCGCTCGATCATCCGGCCAGTAATGTTTCCGCCACACGGCGCGACGGTCCGGGTGCAGGGCCACGCAAACTATCGGCCAGGCCATGAAGCGATTCTCGAAAGCTGTCAGCGCGTCTCCATACTTCGTCCAACTCGTCCACTATCTTGTTCACTGTTACATCATGTTGCAATAACTCAGGATACAGCTTCTGTCCCAGCACGATATTAGCCAGCCCAATATACTGCAATTTCACAACCCGCTTGCCAATCGCGAAGGAAACAGGATGGGTTTTGTAGACAATGATGCCGGGCAGCCCCAGCAGCGCTGCCTCCAGCGTAGTCGTACCGCTCTTGAGCAGACCCAGTGCGGCGTGAGACATTAGCTCGTGGGTCGCTTTCGCGTCGCGGAAACGTACAATCTCCGTGGATCGGTCTGATTGGTCGGATCCGACCGATAGGTCATATCGATTCTCCTCGATTGCTTCGGATTCTACCAGGATTGGCTGAAGATAGTGTTTTGCCGCAAAGAGACCAGCCGCGTTTGCCATCACCGGCAGCAATCTTCGCACTTCCTCTCTCCGGCTGCCGGAAAATACAAGCAGCCACTCGCGAGATGCGTCAAGCCCGTAGGCGCTCGCAAATAATTCGCGCGAGCGGAATGCTGAACGCTCTTCTTCGATGCGCTCGACGAGCGGATGACCGACAAAGTGCGCGTTTGTCAGTCCATGTTCGTGGTATAACGACTCCTCGAACGGAAACACGACGAGCATCTCATTCACAACTTCCCTCAGCACGTCAATGCGCGAGGCATGCCATGCCCAAACTTGCGGACTCACATAATAGACGACCCGGATGCCACGCTTCTTCGCCTCCCGCGCGAGTCGGATGTTAAAGCCCGGATAATCGACGAGCAAGAGCACATCGGGCCGCCGAGTGTCGAGCAACTCCGTCATCTCCCGCAGCACGTTACGGAAGAACCGAAACCGCCGCGCAACCTCGACGAAGCCAACGACCGACATCTCACGCGCCGTGTGTAAATACTCGACACCTTCCGCCGCGCACTCATCCCCCGCAATACCATATACGCTCGCCAGAATGCCCCGCTCACGCGCAAGCGCATTCACCGCGCGTATGGCCCGCGCCGCAATCCGGTCGCCGGATGCTTCCCCGGCAATGAGCATGATGTTGCGGGTCATCGCCCAGAGCGAAGAATTGCAGTAATGGAGTCCACAACTTCTTCAACAGTACGTTCTTCCAAAACTCCAATCTGTTCGAGAATGAGATTTTCGTTGCCAGTAAAGACTTTTTCCGGCCTCAGGTAGCTTAACGCGTGAAGCCCCGATTGTGGGTTTAGCTCAGGTTTAATCGGGACAACATGCTTCGCTCCATACGGTTTTGTGGTTATTTGGCAAAACACATAATCATTGAACGACACTTCAGCCAAGACCAGCGCGGGCCTCAGCTTTGTTCCAGAAAGATCGCTAAAAGGATAAGGGACGAGAACTATCGACCCTTTTGCAAATAGGCCCATGCTTCGTCTTCTTCCGGTCTGTTCCAATCGGAGAGCGCCGCTTCGCTCAGCAGAGCCGTGTCGTTGCGAACCAATTCATTCGGCTCCGATAGGAACGTCACAATTGCATGCGTACCCTCACGCACATTCACGCGTTCGAGGGGACGAATTCGTCCGTCTTTTTCGACGATGGCTTCGATAGAGGGGAGCATGACTGGGCAACATCCAAGGGCCAGATCTCGTTCTTATTCCGGTCGCCGGAGGCCTCGCCGGCAATGAGCATGATCGAACGAGTCATTAGATATGAATCTTCGCTTTACGAAACACTATGGCTTCTATGATTTGAAGAGCAATGATCGCCAATGAGAATGCAATCGCTGCTTTCTGAATCGTGTCGTTCGAACCTTTGTCGAGGAAATAAACTGCAGCGCACAGGAGCAACAGAATCCCGTAATTGTATTTTCGCAAAGTACGCATCGACTTGACAAACGCGAATATGAGAAACGCGCCGATCAGAATGATGTCATTGTAAAAAACCAGCAAATAAGCGAGACTTGGACCGTTATTAAGAAGGAACATCAGATTGACGATCGATAAGATAATCAATCCGACGAAAATGAACAACATGAATTTCATGATTGCGGTGATTTATTATGCAAGCAAGGGTGCAAGGTACTTCCCCGTATACGACCGTTCCGCTTTCGCAATCGTCTCCGGCGTTCCTACCGCGACGATCTCGCCACCATCCGCGCCCGCATCGGGACCGAGATCGATCACCCAGTCGGCGGTCTTCACGACATCGAGATTGTGCTCGATGGCGATCACGGAGTGGCCGCGCTCGATCAAGGCATTCAGCGCGGCGAGTAGCTTCGCAATGTCATCGAAGTGGAGTCCGGTCGTTGGTTCATCGAAGATAAAGAGCGTGTGCTCCTCGGCTTCGTCCACAAGATGCGCGGCGAGCTTCACGCGCTGCGCCTCGCCGCCGGAGAGCGTCGTGGCCGGCTGGCCGAGGCGCATGTAACCGAGTCCAACATCATCGAGGACTTGCAGGCGTCGGCGGATGCGGTCGTGTTCCTCGAAAAACACGATTGCGTCGGTCATGGTCATGCCGAGCACATCAACTATGTTCTTGCCGTCCAGCGTCGCGTCCAGAACTTCCTGTTTGTATCGCTTGCCACCGCAGGAGTCGCAAAGCAGATACATGTCTGCCAGGAATTGCATCTCGACTTTGACGAATCCCTCGCCTTGGCACGCCTCGCAGCGGCCGCCCGGAATGTTGAACGAAAAATATCCCGGCGCCCAGTTGCGCTGCTTCGCATACACCGTCCGACTGAACGCTTCGCGAATCAGATCGAAGACCTTCACGTAGGTTGCCGGATTCGAGCGAGGCGTGCGGCCAATTGGTGTTTGATCTACCAACTCGACATGCTTCACGAAATCGGCGCCTTCAATCTCGCGGTGCGAGCCGACCGGTCCGACGCTTTCGCCCTTCAGCTTCTTCAGTCCGGAATAGAGCACTGAGTGAACGAGTGTCGACTTACCAGAACCGGACACTCCGGTTACTACGACGAACGACTCTAATGGAAATGAAACAGTCAGATCCTTCAGGTTATGTTCGCTCGTGTCGTGTACAATGATGGCATATCTCGGGTCGATGCGCCGCCGCTTAATCGGCACGGCGATCTCACGCTCGCGGCGGAGATATTTTCCCGTGAGCGACCTGCTCTTCTTATCGGCGAGCAGACTGGCCACCGGCCCTTGAAATAGAATCTCGCCACCAAGCTCGCCAGCCAGCGGTCCGAAATCGACAACTTGATCGGCAGCGCGAATCACCTCTTCATCGTGCTCGACAACGATTACTGTGTTGCCGAGATCGCGGACGCGGTGCAGAATTGCAAGCAGCTTGGCCGTGTCGCGCTGGTGCAGACCGATTGTTGGCTCATCGAGCACATAGAGTGCGCCGACGAGCGCGCCGCCAAGCGATGTGGCAAGATTAATGCGTTGCGATTCGCCACCCGAGAGCGTGCTCGATAGCCGCTCCAGCGTCAGATAGCTGAGGCCCACTTCATCTAAGTATCGCGTGCGTTTGCGCAGTTCGTCCAGAATGCGCGCCGCGATGGTCTGCTCGTATTCCGGGAGTGTAAGCTCTTCGAAGAAGCGCCGCGCCTCGCGCGTCGTCATACGGACGATGTCGTGGATCGTTTTGTCCGATGGCCCATCGGTGCTGCCGATGCGCACATTCATCGAGGCAGGCCGCAGGCGCGAGCCGTGGCATTTGGGACAGGTGGTATAGCCGCGAAACCGTGAGAGCATCACGCGGTAGTGCAGTTTGTACGTTTGCTGTTCGAGCTCGGTGAAGAATCCAGTAATGCCGACGTAGCGGCCATAGCCACCCCAAACGATTCCGCGCTCGTGCTCCGTCAGCGAACTGAATGGAACATCGACTCTCACACCCGCCTCCTTCGCAATGGCGATCAGTTCGCGATTGTATTCGGAAAATTTTGAGCCAGCCCAGCAGACGATCGCGCCACCGCGGATCGTACGGCCTTGATCCGGCACGACAAGATCGGGATCGATGCCGATGGCGCGGCCAAACCCCTGACACTCGGGGCACGCGCCATACGGATTGTTGAAGGAAAACAGTCGTGGCTCCGGCTCTTCGTACGCAAGTCCATCGTTCGCGCACTCGAACAATTCCGAGAACAACTCCTCGTGCGTCGAGCCATCACCATCCAGATACGCGATGATCGTGCGGCCGCCACTCTCACGGAAGGCAGTCTCGATCGAGTCCGCAATGCGTGAGGCGAGACCCTCGTCATCGGCACGCCAGACGAGCCGGTCGATGAGAATGCGCACGGTCCCCGGTTCGATCTGCTTTGGATTCTCTTCGGAGAGATCGAGTATGCGCTCTTCGCCTTGCAGCACGATGCGGAAGTATCCTTGCTGCCGGAGATTGTCCCACTCCTCGCCCAGGGTATGCTGCTCGTGACGGTGCATCGGGAAGAGCACATAGAACTTCTGGCCCTCGCGCGCGCGCTGTCGGATCGATTCGATCACCGACTGCGGCGTGTCCTTCCGCACTAATCGCCCGCAGCGAATGCAATAGGTGTGTCCAACACGGGCGAAGAGCAGCCGGAGGTAATCGTAGATCTCGGTCTGCGTCGCCACGGTCGAGCGCGGATTGCGCGTCGTCGTCTTCTGCTCGATTGCCACCGCCGGACTGATGCCGGTGATCGAATCGACCTCCGGTTTCTGCATCCGCTCCAGGAACTGCCGCGCATAGACCGAAAGGCTCTCGACGTACCGGCGCTGGCCCTCGGCATACAGCGTATCGAACGCCAGCGACGACTTCCCCGAGCCGCTCACGCCGGTGAAGACGTGCATCTTGTTCCGCTCCAAATCGAGCGAGAGATTCTTCAGGTTGTGCAGCCGTGCGCCCTTGACGGAGATGGGCCGCTTTGCAGAGGGCAGCACGCGCGGCATGGCAAGATCGCGTGGCACCCCTGAATCGCGTGGCGCGGCCCCATCGTGGGCGATGGTCCTGGCCGCGTCTCCATTCGGTGGCGGAGCCACAGCTTTCGATCTCGACTTACGAACGGTCTTAGCCAAGCGGAAAAAGGTGGAAAAGTGTGAGGTGGTAATCCCGAACCCGGTAAAATGCTTTTTGCGCGGGAAGAATTCGACTGCCGTAACTTTGTGCTGGTTCACTGGCACTATGTCTGACATCTTCATCTCCTATTCCTCCAAGAACCGCGCGCAGGCGGAGCAGCTAACCGAGTTGCTCGGCCCGGCGGGATCGCCTCGGCGGAATTGCCGGTGAAGTGATTGTTCAGATAATCTCGTTAGTTGTATCGTGACTAAAGAAGAGCGAACGGACATTAAGGTAGGCGCGACGGTGCTTGTGGCAGTCGCGCTGATGCTTTTTGGCATTCTGTGGGGGAAAAGCTGGCATTTTGGCCCGAATGAGGTTGTCGTCCGGGCGGTCTTCCCGACCGCCGGCGGCCTCGCGGCCGGCGATCCGGTCATGGTGAACGGCATTAAGCGTGGCCTCGTCCACGCGGTGACACCGCGCGATACGGACGTCATGGTCTCGATGGACTTTGACTCGTCGGTCGATTTGCGCAAGGATGCATCCATACAGATTTCCATGCTCGAACTCATGAGCGGAAAGAAGGTCGAGATCAAATCCGGCGTGGATACCGGGAAGTGGCCGCCCAATAAGATCATGCACGGGATCTATGCCGGCGATGTCAGTACACTCGTCGCGATGGTCAACTCGCTTTCGGCAACACTTGAATCGCTCGTCGTCAAAGGGGACACGCTGTTCACGGCGCTCAACAGTATGTTCAGGGGCGATACCATCAAGAACGAACTGAGCGCCACGCTGGTGAGTGTCAATCAGATCGCGAAGCGCGCATCCGCACTGCTTGACGAGAACGGCACAGCGATCCGGCACACATTTGCGCAGGCCGACACTGCGACGCGCGATCTCACACACATGCTTGCGGAGAACAGAGCGGGTCTCAAGACTTTGATCGACACCGGATCGATGGCCGTGGGCGAGGCACGCACGGCGCTCATTCGTGCGAACCGGTTAGCCGTGCGCCTCGACAGTCTTCTTGCAAGCGCCGACAAGCCCAACACATTGCTCTACCGTCTGACGAAGGACGAGCAATTCGCCAACCGTTTGGACAGCACCGTCGCCTCCCTCCTCAAACTCATGGAGCAACTCCGCCTCCAGGGCCTCGACGCGAACGTTCGGCTGTTCAATAGCTCGAAACCAGTGAAGTAGCGGCGTTTTATCTGCCTATGTTAACGCCTTTCGTCGGTTCGTGTCCAAACGCGTATCCGAACTTCCCCGCAAAGGGCTCGTTTAGATTGTATGACTCCGAGAGCTATTGAACTCACCGAGATTAAGCGCGATCTCGCGAACCTCCCGGCCGACAAGCTTGCGGAAGTGCGGGAGTTCATCAGAACGCTCCTTAGGAACATTCGTCCCGCTCCGAGTAACGTCGAATCGTTGGAAGGGATTTGGGAAGGCCTCGGCTGGGAGCAATTTGGCGATCTGGAAGGGGAAGTCCGCAAGCTGAGGAAGGAATCATCCGAGCACCTTCTTAATAAATGTGATCGGTGGAGTTCTTAGCCGATACTGTTACGATCGTTCGCCACTTCTCTCGAACAGGGTCGATTCCCGAGAGAGCGAAGTTATTACTTCAATCGGCGGATCGCGGGAAGAACAGAATTGCGGTATCGATCATGACCGTTGCGGAAATCCTGTATCTATCGGAGAAAGGTAGGATTCCTCTAAACCTTGCCCAATTTACCGAGAAGCTCTCGGCACTGACCAACTATCGCTTAGTAGATATCGATCTCCCGGTTATCTTGGAAGCTCAGAATGTTCTCGGACTCGAGCTCCGTGACCGGCTGATCGTCTCGACCGCGCGCGTGCTTGGTATCCCAATCCTGACCCCGACGAGGAGATTATTGATTCGGGTTTGGTTGAGGTTATATGGAAATGATGATCGCATCGACGCGAACATCCGCTTCTTCGAGAGCACGAAGCCGGGGAAGTAGATTGAATTTCAAACGCATCTCTCTACACGAGTAGGGCGGTATTGCTTAATCGCTTGCATCAAGCACTGAATTGAAGATACTGCTTGCCATAATTTCACTATTCTTGGCGGATGTCGCCTCCGCTCAGAGCGGCTGGGACGTTCTGTGGTCTCGCGTCTCTGGGCCGAGTGATATTGTTACGTGCATTTCCGCATCGGAACGCGATCAGAGTGTCTTCACTGCAAGTTTGAATGGCGAAGGAGGCTATTGGTCCCTCAAATCTGGTGAGCGGGCGCAGCGAAATCGTTATGGGCTTGTCGGGCTTGGGAAGTGTTCGGCTTTTCTCGAAAGCGACTCGGAACTGCTTGCAGGAGGTCAAGGGATCGTTTCTTGGAACCCGTTCAAGAACACCTATGCCCAAGTGGTCAATTGGGCCAACAACACAGTGCTGTCTCTGGATGCAACTCCTAACGGCAACCTCATCGCTTACATCACGGATGATTGGATCTTGCACCTTTTTGACAGAGGAAATGCCGCAGAGGTTGGCACATGGTCGAATGTGCAGGGTCCAGTTCGCTTCAGCCCTGACGGCCGATCTCTTCTCACCGGGATAAATCGAAGCGTTGAACTCATTGACGTTGCATCTCATCACATCATTCATCGGTATGCGCAATTCTTAAATCCTCCGTCAGCTCTCGGATTTTCTCCATTGAGATCAGATCAGATTTACGTTGAAGATCATGGCCTGTTCGTACTGGATACATCGGGTACTGTGGCGTGTCAGTGGCCTCTCTCTACCGAGGCTGATAATAATGCTATTGCCTATAGTCCCGGCAGACAGATTATAGCAGCAGCCATCATTGGCGGAATCCAATTAATGAAGCCGTCGGATTCCTCTGTGGCACTGATTCAAACTCCGATGGGCGCAACGCTCCTTTCGTTTATTGGCATTGACACAATCGTTGTCACGGGTGGAAGCGACGTTTCGCTTTACTCGATCTTGCAGCGGACTTACCTTGGGTCACTGAATTCACACAATTGGACTATACGCAATATTGCATTTTCTCCTGATGGGAATTGGCTCGTAAGCTCTTCTCGCGATCAATCCATCATGGTGTGGGAAGCGCAATCTGGGATCAGAAAGAGGCTGCTCACCTGCGATAGCGTTCAATCGTGCCTCTCGGTTTCCCGCGACGCTTCCTTTATCGTCTCCGCAAACAGCGATACTTTGAGATTTTGGTCGAAAGCCTCAGACTCGGCGCAGGTGTTATTTGGTCATACCGGCAACATCTGGTCTGCAACATTCTCCCCGGATGACACTTCCTTTGTAACGACTTCGGAATCTGGAGAAATGTTCGAATGGAGCGCCAAGAGCTTAGAGATCATTCACCGCTACGATATCGCCCATGCTGCTACTTTCGCGTGTTATTCTCATTCCGGTGAAATGATTGGGGTTCCCGAGGGAAGTGATTTTGTAATTTGGGATCGGTTGACTCATCAGAGAATGAAGACCATTCCTTATACGGGCTTTTTGTTGTCGGCTGAATTTACGTCCGATGACAGGAGAATCGTTTTTGGCCGCGCTGCACCATATCAATTTGAGATTCATAATCTTGACAATGACAGCTTGACAGTGGCGACTGTTTCGGGCAACCCATGGCTGTATGGAATGGTACTCATGCCAGGAGATAGGAACGTGGCAATTCCTCCGCTAACGGACTCAATCGTAAGAATCTTCGATTGCTACACTGGGAAAATAGTAGACTCGATATACTATGCAGGTGAGAAGATCACTTCAGCCGCACTAAATGCCGTCACTGGCAACGTCGCTATAGGATGTGACGATGGAACCGTTGTTGTTTTGAAGAGCGCAGCTTCCGCTGGGGTTCAACCCTGGCCAATGCATTCCGAAGAACCGCTCAAAGCGTATGCCAATCGCGGACGTATCACCATCACTCCGCCTTCGGAGCGGGGAAGCGTTTATGTCTATCGCTCGGATGGCCGGTGCTTCTATTCTTCACAAGCACAAGCTGGAATCGCCAACTACATCACGGGGCCGCTTCCGGCAGGAGTGTATTTCGTCGTGTTTCAGTCCGAGAGCGGAGAACGGCGATTTGCGAAAGTCTCTATGTTCGAATAACCTCGCGGTTAAAATAGCACCTTCCGGTTGCGGTAGAGATTCATCAGGATGCCGGCCATGAGGAGATTGGTCAGCAGCGCGGAGCCGCCGTAGGACATGAACGGCAGCGGGATACCGATGACGGGCATGAGTCCGAGCGCCATGCCGATGTTGACGGTCACGTGCAAGAACCAGATGCCGGCGATACCCATCGCGACGACGCTGGAGAAAATACTTCGCACACTGGATGCAATCGCGACGCCTCGGAAGATCACGAAGAGGTAGAGCATCAGGATCACCACCGCGCCCGCAAATCCGAATTCCTCCGCCGGCACGCTGATGATGAAGTCGGTCCACTGCTTCGGTACGTAGCGGAGTTGCGTCTGAGTGCCGCGCAGATACCCTTTGCCTAACAGTCCGCCGGAGCCAATCGCCATGCGCGTCTGAATGACATTGTATCCCGCGCCGAGCGGATCGAGTTCTGGATCGAGCAACACCTGTATGCGATTGCGTTGGAACTGATGTAGATGCTCGTAGATGAAATTCGTGGAGAAGGCAATCGCTATCACAACTCCGAAGGCGAGTACCGTCAGGACAAGATTGCGCCGGAAGACAAAGAAGAAGATGATGCCGCCCGCGAGCACGGAAACAATCGTCGGCGTCTGTCCGAAGAGTGATAGCACGGCGACAAGTACAGGAATGACGACCGCCGCGAGGAGAAAGAGATCGACGCCGGACCAGAGCAGAAGCACAACCATCACGCCCGCAAAGATAACGGCCGTGCCAGGATCGGGCTCTTTAAGGATGAGCGCGATGGGGAGCAGGACCAGTCCGCAGACGATCAGGATGTTCTTGATGTCTCTCAAATCGCGGCCTTTGTTCAGGAATGCGCCGATAGTGAAGATGGTCGCGAGCTTTGCGATTTCGGACGGCTGAAACTGGAAGCTGCCGATTGCAATCCAACTGCGGTGACCATAGACGAGCTTACCCTGGAAGGCAACAAAAATCAGAAGCGCGATGCTGATTCCATAGAGTGGATACGCGATGGCCTGAAACCAGCGAACCGGCAGCATCGCCATGACGATCATGCCAGCGATGCCGATCCCGGCGAACAACAACTGTGAGCCGAAACGGTTGTTCATGTTGGCCGCGTAGGTCGCGCTGTAGATCGCGAGGAAGCCGGCGGTGACGAGAAGGAGAACGGAAAAAAACGTCGTGATGTCGAAGTTCTTCCGATCGAGCATATCGGGAAGCTCGAGTTGCTTGCGCGGGACGGGCATGAATTACTCCTGAGCTTTCGGACGAATACGGAACGGCTTGCGCGAGCGCGGCGGACCAAGCACCTCCCGCGTCACAACAAACGTCCGAACTGCTTCGCGATCGAACACGAAGCGACGGCGCGTTGGACCAGCGATGGCGTATGCATCTGCCATGAGAGGAGATTCCGGCGCGAGCGTCGGCACGATTGTCTCGACCACTTCCGGTTGCACTTCTTCCGCTTGCCGCTCGATTGGCGCCGGCGTCCGCTGGCGCGAATACTGGAGCATCCGTTGGATTTCTGGCGGGAGTTCCGGTTCGTCCGAATCCACATACGGCTCATCGGCAACCGGTGGAGTGCTCCGGTAAGAATTATCGGAGCCTGGAAGTGGGAGATTCGCAAGCTGCCGCCGTTTCGCCTCGCGCAACGCCTTGCGCCGCGCCTGCAGGACGCTCCACAAAATGATAACGATAAGGAAAATGACTTGCTTCATTCGCTGCTAAAGCTTTTCACCCGATACGATCTTTCCGCGTTTGACAACACTCACGATGTCGCTTACACCCACGTGATACGGAAGATAGTCCAGTCGAGGAATATCATACAACACGAAGTCTGCGAGTTTATTCCGCTCAAGTGAGCCGTGTGTTTTCGCACGGTCCAGCGCAGCGGCGCCATTCAGCGTCGCAGCGGTCAGCGCCTCGGCAGGCGTCATCTGCATTCCAAAGACGGCAAGCGACATGGCAAGCTGCATGTTCTCGCTCATTGCACTGCCGGGATTGCAGTCGGTGGCGATCGCGACCGCGCATCCGGCATCGATCAGTTTGCGGGCCGGAGCATACGGCGCGCGGAGACTGAGAGCGGTTATCGGCAGCAATGTCGCCACAGTCCGCTCGCTCGCAGCCAGCGCCCGTATACCTTCCTCGCTTATCTTCAGCAAATGATCCGCGCTGTAGGTGCCAAGTTGGACGGCGGTGTGGGCGCCATCGGTCTCGGCCAGTTCGTCGGCGTGAAGCTTGATCTTCATGCCAAGCTCTTTGGCGCGAGTGCAAATGCGGATTGTTTCTTCGCGGGTGAAGTAACCTTCGTCCATGAAGACATCGCAGAATTCGGCCAGGCCATGCAATGCCGGAAGCTGCTCGTTCACGATCTCATCCACATACTCCGATTGTGATTTGCCCCTTGGGACCGCGTGCGCACCGAGATAGGTGATGACGACTTCCATCGCGGTCTCGATTCCCAATCGAGCAGCGGCTCCGAGCAGTTTCCGCTCGTCGCTCGTTGAAAGTCCATAGCCAGACTTGACCTCCATCGTCGTCGTCCCAAGGTCAAGCGCTCGTTTGACGAACGGTTTGGAATAGGCGACGATCTCTTCCACGCTTGCACTGCGAACCTGCTCGACGGAAGATCGAATCCCTCCGCCCATTGCCGCGATCTCCTGATACGAGCGCCCTTCGGCGCGCATGGCGGCTTCCTGACTGCGCTCTCCGGCGAACACACAATGCGTATGCGAATCGACGAATCCTGGCAGGGCCACGAGACCGCGACAATCTATCGAGAAGGATGAAGGATGAGGGATGAAGGATGAAGCGGGACCAACTTCCTCGATCGTACCGTCGTCACGCACGAGGATTGCGGCATCCTCAATCTCATGCATACCATCCATCGCCACGCCGCTCAGGACTATGGAGCCGAGCGGGGTGTAGAGCTTGCGGATATTATGAAAAAGCTTCAATGAGAATCAATCCGTAAAATCAATCCGCGTAATCCCCCTTAATCAGCGTAATCCAGGTTCTGTCAGCCCCATCGCCCGATAGACGATCTCAATCGGATGCTGGGCGTGCTCGCCCGTGCCTTCCTCAATGTGGAGGTGGGCGAGCGAACAATCACTCGCGACCGTCGCCGGTTTGTCTTTGTCGATCGCCTTGAACAGCTTCTTGCCAACATCGAGTGAAATCTCGTAATACTCTTTCTTGGCCGACCACGAGCCATCGTGTCCCGAGCACTGCTGGACCATCGTGACTGTGACGCCCGGAATCAGCTTCATCAGGTCGCGCGAGTTATAGCCGATATTCTGCACGCGAAGGTGACATGGCAGATGATACGTCACGTTTGTCCCAACGCTCAGCGCGGCGCTTGCCGGGAATTCAAGCACAATCTTTTTCTCGCGGTGCAGTTTCATCAAGTACTCGCACGGATCGAGGATCGCGGACATGACACGGCGTGCTGCGGCCTTGTCGGTTGCGTAATTCTCCTGTTCGAGCCGGAGCATCATCGAGCAACTCGGACTCATCGCAATGATCTTGTAACCTTTCTCCACCCACGGCAGCAACCGCGCGATGTTGCGGTCAACCGTTTCAGTCACCTTGGGGATATTCCCCGTTCCAAGTTCTGGCATACCGCAACACTCTTGCTCCGGCACCGCGATCTCGATCCCAAACTTCTCGAGTATCTCGACATAGTCCTTGCCGATCCAGGGCTTGTTCTGATCGAGCATGCAGGTGTAAAACAGCGCGACCTTCTCGACTTGCTCCCCCGCCTTTTCAAGGCGGGGCGCATCGCCCACGATTCGGGAGGATGGTTGTCGTTTGTGCCACCAAGACCGGAACGTCTCGTGCGTATACTCCGGCAGTTTCTTGCGCCGGTCGATGCCGATCGTCACTTCCATCGCAGTGCGCGTGAGAGAATTCTTCGCGGCCCAATTCATTACGCTGGGAATAGCCGTGCCGACAGCACCGGCACGATCGGTATCACCGGTTACGAAGTCGCGTAGATTATTCTTAAAGGACTTGCCGTGCTCCTTCGTCTTGATCGCGTCAGCTCGCAAGAGCAGGCGCGGAAAATCGAGTTGGTACTCGTGCGGCGGAGTGTAGGGGCATTTCGGATAACAGAGTTTGCACTGATAGCAAGTATCGACCGTGTGATCGTAGTCGGCCTGTGTGAGGTGAAGAACAGGGTTCTCAGAAGCAGTACCCGCCGCAGTGAGCTTGTCATCTTCAGCTTCGATGCGGTCGAAGATGTCCGAGAAGGGGGGACAGAGGTTGTCGCACAAGCGACAGCCATTGCAGATCTCCAGGACGCGAGTGAAATCGCGCTGGAGATCTGCGGCGTCCCAGTAAAGTGGATCCTGAACGTCAAAGGTCATGCACCGACCGAGTCATGCGCCTTCTGGAACCGCCCCGCATGTGATTTCTCCGCGCGGGCCAGAGTCTCGAACCACTCAGCGATCTCGTCGAAGCCTTCCTCGCGCGCGGTGCGGGCGAAGCCGGGATACATCTCGGTGTACTCGTAGGTCTCACCGGCGACGGCGGCCATGAGGTTCGTCTTGGTGTCACCAACCGGAAGTCCCGTAGCCGGATCACCGACTTCGGCGATGTATTCCATGTGTCCGAATGCATGTCCGGTCTCGCCTTCGGCGGTGTCGCGGAATACACCGGCGACATCGGGATGTCCTTCGATGTCCGCCGTCCGCGCGAAATAGAGATAGCGGCGGTTCGCCTGCGACTCGCCGGCGAAGCCTTCCTTCAAATTTTCGAATGTCTTGCTGCCTTTAAGATTTGCCATGATTTCAATAGTAACGAGTGAAAAAAAGCGTGATGAGAATTGCTAAACACCATTGCGCGCCCGAATGCGCCCACCATCATCTCTATTCTAATCAATTATTCATTGTTACCTTTCGCCGTTTCGCGTGTCCTATTAACACAGGCATGTGCCATAGGCATGTGCCGAGCACGGAGTGGCGGGCATGCGATCCATCACGTCAGGCTCTGTGACACATCGGCAGAAGTAGAAATCGGACAAAAGCGGCCAGAATGAACGGAATATAGCACTTTGAGCGATTGGCATTGTTTTCGTTGGATGTACGGATCGCAAGGCAGTCTGGACGAGTAGAAGAGACAATCCTGACAGCCGGAAGGAAAACGAAACATTGAAGCCGGAATACCGAAGAGTACTAAGAGGCAATCTTATGAGACAGACAAACATACTTGGTCCGGACGACCGCACACCCGAGGATTCGGGGGATGCAGGACTGAAGGAGCGCGCGCAGGAATTCTTGCAGCGGGCCTACCGGCTTCAAATGTCGGGGCATCTGAACGAGGCGATCGAGAGCTACAAAAAGTCGATCGAGGTCATGCCGACCGCCGAGGCGCACACGTTCTTGGGATGGGCATATAGCTTCTTAGGCGATTATGATTCGGCGATTGCCGAGTGCGAAAACGCGATCGAGCTCGATCCGGATTTCGGCAATCCATACAATGACATTGGCGCATACATGATCCAGCAGGGCGAGCTGGACGAGGCGATTCCGTATCTCGAACTTGCGATGAAAGCGAGCCGCTACGCGACGCCGCACTTTCCGCACTATAATTACGGCCGCATTCTGGAGCGCCGTGGACTTTGGTTCGAAGCGCTGCACGAGTACAAAAGCTCGCTCGATCTCGAACCGAGCTATACGCTCGCCAAGGACGCGTTCTACCGCCTCCAGGCGTTGCTGAATTAAAGGATTGTTTTCTTGGTGGTTTTGATGAAGGCCGGGCAGCGATGTTCGGCCTTTTTTGCTATGGCAGCGAAATCGGCAGGACGTGAATATCCACCGGGTAGCCGCCCGAGTTGCGTAAATAGGCAACGCGGTCGCCGTTGGGGGACATGACAACGACCATTGCATCGGTCGCGATTGCATTGGTCTTTCCAGTCAGGGGATTGAGCGCGTAGAGTGTATATGGCCCGACTGTTCCGCCGGAGCAATAGGCGATAAGATTGCCCGAGGCGCTTACGTCCATACTCTGGACCGAATCATGCACGATCGCGGTGGTCCGGACGCCGGTCGTAAGATCGACCCGGTCGATGCCGAAGGAATCGTTATAGACGAAGAGCGCATTGGCCTGACGGGCATACGCGCTCTGATGATAGGCCATGAGCGCCTCCGGGATAATTTGCCTTACCGTGCCGGTCGTATCGTAAATTCGAACTTGCCAGTGCCGGAGCGAGTCCACGCCCGAGAATGCGAAGGTAGCATCATCGAGCCACAGCGCGCGCGAGTCGAAGACGCCGTTGAGCGTCGGTTCTGAGACCTCGCGCGGAGGGTTGACGGAAAGATTATACACAAAGCAAAGGCGCGGCCCTCCCTGGGAAGTGCCGAATCCATTCGGTGGGGTTTCCGTGGAAATCAGATATTTCATCCCCGGCGAAACGCCGAGCAGATTCTGATTGGCGACGATAATCGTCGCGGTATTTGTCGTGAGATCGACGCGGTAGATGTTGATGCCGACCTGTGCGATCGCCGTCCGGCCATCCTTCGACACACAGATGATCGGCGGATAGCGATTTGCTATGATCTGCTTATCCTGCGTGTTGATCTGCGTGCCAATTGATCCATCGGCGCCGATGCGATAAAGTCCTCCTGTGAGGGTGGTCGCGCCCGTGGTGGCATCTTGTGTCTGCTGCTGGACAATGGCAACCATGCCCGATTCGTCCGGCAGCCAGGCAACTTCGTTTACGACCTGCATGGTCGTAACACTGAGCGTGGAATCGCACCCGGCGAGGCCAACGGCCACGCTGAATGCCAGCGAGAAATAGAATAGTGGCCGCTTCATGACAGTGCAACACCGCTCGAATCGAAAATAATTGTCAGAACCATGATTTTAGGAGATTTAAGGGATTTTGACGATAGTCTTCGTGAAAAACATCTAAACAATCTAATGAATCTGATGAAATCCGGGTTCAGAGAGTCATGCACGCGATCATTCCCGTTGCCGGGTTCGGCACGCGGCTGAGGCCGCACACATACAGCCAGCCGAAGGTTCTGCTTCAGGTCGCCGGACGGCCGATACTCGCGCATATCCTGGACCGCCTCGTTGCCAGCGGCGTCACCAGCGTCACCATCATCGTTGGCTACATGGGCAATGCGATCGAAGCGTTCGTGCGCACGGCGTACCCGAATCTCAAAGCCGACTTTGTCGAACAAACAGAATTGCACGGACTCGGTCACGCAATTTGGATGGCACGGGATCACATCCCGTCAGACGGCTCACCGCTCTTCATCGTGCTTGGCGATACAATCTTCGATGCCGATCTGAAGGCCGCGTTTCAGATGAAGACGAGCGCACTCGGCGTGTTTTATGTGGACGACCCACGGCGATTTGGCATCGTCGAGTTGAAAGATGGGTTTGCCACAAAGTTGATCGAGAAGCCCGAGAATCCGACAACAAATCTTATGCTCGCGGGGCTTTACTTTTTCCGCAACCCACCGCTGCTCCGCGCGTGTCTGGAAGAACTTGTCGCTAAAAACATCCGCACCCGCAACGAATATCAGCTTACGGATGCGCTGCAACTGATGGTCGATCACGGTGAAAAGTTTGCCACGTTCGACCTTCAGGGTTGGTACGATTGTGGCAAGCCGGAGACACTGCTCGACACAAACCGCCATTTGTTGCGGCAGCAGGCACAGAACCCAAACTCGGGTGCGGTGGGCAGCTATCCCCGAGCCGTCATCATCGAGCCAGTGTTTATCTGGAAGGATGCCGAGATCGAAGACTCCGTGATCGGTCCATTCGCGACGATCGGATCGGGCGCGCGTATTCTGAATGCCATCGTGCGCGATTCCATTGTCGGGGAGGGTGCGTGCGTCGATGGTGTTCTCATCGAGCAGAGCTTGATCGGCGATCATGCCTCTGTGACGCGAGCTGCATCACACATTAATATTGGCGATTCTTCCGTGATCGAACTTCCGTAAGCTGTTGCTACCTGAACATGCACAAGACGCGACACTTCCACGATTTTGCCGAATTCCGCGATCACGTTCTTTCGGCGTATCTCTCTTATTATCCGACGGTCGCATCCTGGCTCGGGTTGCACCAATACGACCGGCTCGTCGAGGACTTCAGCCCGCTCCGCCGCGAAGAGTATCTCGAGACGCTCCGCGATGCCAAAGAGACGCTCCTCACCAAACACTTCTCCGACAAGGCTGACAAGACCAATCACTTCGAGTGCCGCGCGCTCGAATGGAAGATCAACGACGAGATCTTCCGCCTGACCGAGCTAAAAGATTTCGAGTGGAATCCGATGGTCTATAGCGACCAACTCGAGATTATGCACCTGATCGACCGCAATTTTGCGCCGATCACCGAACGGATGCGCGCCGTGCTGGCGCGGCTGCGCGCCTATCCGCGTGTACTTGCCATTGCGCGGCAGAATCTCAGTGCATACATGGACCGCACCATCGTCGAAACCGGACTGATGGCGCTCGAAGGACGCCTCGGGTATCTCGAACGGCTGCCGGACCTCACTTTTGGCGAAATTCAGGACGCCGAACTGGTGCAAGATCTCACGCAGGCCATCCAGACTGCAAAACTTGCGATCTCGAGTTTCGCTCAGGCCATTCGCACCGTCGTGCTGCCGCACGCGATGTACGACTCATTCCGGTTGGGTGAGAAATTAATGTCGCGCTTCATCAAATCGAGCGAACTCATCGATGACTCGCTCGACACGCTGCTCGAAAAAGGCCGCCGCGAGATCGACCGCCTCACCGTCGAGCTTTACAAAGCGAGCGCCGAACTTGATCCGAGCGCGAATCCGCGAGAGGTGTTCCACACATTCGTCGAGACCGAGCACTTTAACGAGCAGACGCTGCTCAAGGAAGTCGAGCAGATGCTCGAACGCATCCGCAGCTTCGTGATCGCGAACAATTTGCTGGCGATGCCATCCGAAATCCGCTGTCGCGTCGAAGAGACTCCGGCGCACATGCGCTGGGCATTCGCGGCGATGAACTCTCCCGGCGCGTTCGAGCGCGTCGCGAGTGAAGCATTCTACTACGTCACACTGCCGGAGGCCGAGTGGGACGCCGAGAAGCGCAAGGAATTCCTCCACACGCTGAACCGCTCCGTGCTCGAAGTGATCTCGATACACGAGGCGTATCCGGGACACTACACGCACTTCCTGCACCTGCAAAACATCCAGAGCAAAGTCGGCAAGATATTCCAATCTTATGCGTTCATCGAAGGCTGGGCGCACTATACGGAAGAGATGATGCTCGCGGCGGGCTGGGGCGGAGGCGATCCGCGCATTCGCATGGCCTATCTGCACGAAGCGCTCATCCGGTTGGCGCGGTATGTCACGGCGATCGAACTGCACCGCGGCACGATGACGCTCTCGGAAGCGCAGCAACTCTTCGAGGACAAAGCGCTCATGCGTCCGATGGCCGCACGGCGCGAAGCCGAACGCGGCGTGTTCGATCCCGGCTATTTATTCTACACGCTCGGCAAATTCCAGATTCGCGAGCTCCGCGAGAAGCTCGAAAAGCAGCCCGGATTCTCCCTCTTCGATTTCCACAACGAATTCCTCAGCTACGGCTCCGTCCCGATCAAGATCATCGCCGAGATGATGGGGGGATAGGGCAACTTACCACTCGTATCCCAACCCCATCTCGAATCCAAGAGCTTTCTGCGGCGCGGATTTTGGCGCGATGAGTTGATCGGCTCGAACGGAAACATCGAAAAGGAGCGGGCCAAAGAGCCGGTATCCTACTCCTGCCGATTCCGAAGCGAGCATTCCCCGTGCGCTCCCGCCAAATAATACCTCCGCGAACGGAGAGAAGCGTTCGTCCGGGCTGGTCTCGAATCGGTAGCCGGCGTTCAGTGATGAGACTGAATTTTCGGTAGCCGTCGCGTTCGTCGTGATCGCACCGAATGTCACTTGGTACGTGTGGCCGTCCAAAGAGGCAGCACTATCACGGTATGCCATGCCCTGCCCGGATCGCTGGACGACGAATGGGCTCTGCCGGGCAGCCACAACAAGAAACGATCCGCCGCTCAGTCGATACCGAAGCCCAACGGAACCGGCGAGAGTGGCTGCATTCTGCAATGCACTCGATGGCGGGATACTATATCCGCCCGAAGCAAATGCCAACCATTGCGCGGGCGCACAATCATTCGAGACTAATGACGTGATCGACGGAACTGGGGTGGCAGGCCGGGCCGGCGCAGCAGGAATCTCGGTGGCAAGTTCGGCGGCAAACCGAATGCTTGGCGGCGCCGGACTCTCGGGCGCACGACGCTCGTCATGACCGTCCCATGCCACCGGAGTAACTGCGGAGGATCGCTTCGCCCTCACCGCGAGCGGCTGGCCAGCCTGCTCAACGTCTTTGGTTTGGGCCCACTGCGGCGGGCTGCCAATGGAAACGATGCTCGTCGTGGCAAGCGGGCTCATTCGGCTCTCATGCAATTCCGGTGTGCGAGCCGCCGGCCATGCCCCGCAGAGCATCAAGGCAAGCAGTATGGCGACTTCCAGCTTCGCGCTCCCTGGCAGAGCGAAGAACTTCGTCCGCCTTCCGTCGTGTGCCATGACGCCCTCACGCACCACGGCGAATGAGGGATACACTTCGGCGTGCCGAAGCGATTCCATAAATGATGGCCGTTCAAACCGCATACGTTTCCACCCTTTCCAAAAACATTGTTGTGTAGTTCGCGCTCTCCGGAGGCTGCTCGATCGCAGCGGGCACAATCCCAAGCATGGCCCGGACCGCATCATGGCCGCGCGTGAGACGGCTCTTCACACCGCTGAGCGACCCGCCCTGGATTCTTCGAACCTCTTCAAGCGAGAGGTCCGCAATGTCGAAGAGCAGCAGCGTCTCCTTGGTCTTCGGCGGCAGCCGGTCGAGCGTCGCCATGACGATGGCCACTTCCGCGGTTCGATCCGATGGTGCTCCGGCGTCTTCGATCGATTCGGCAGCGTGGGCGTTGATGGGGATGCGGAGCCGCTCGCGATAGTGCCACCGCTTGTGTGTGCGTGAAACGATCCGAAAGAGAAATCCGGCAAAGCCCTCTTCGCTTCGAATCGACTCGAACCGTTCGAGCGCAACGAGCACGGCCTCGCCGACGAGATCTTTTGCTTCCTCACGATTTCGGGTCATGGCGAGCGCGTATCGCGAGAGCCTCGGATAGACCGGCTCGAGCAGTTTGAGAAATCGTTGCTTGCGCTCGATGTCCATTCTACGGAACGACAAACTTGAATCGCACCGCCTTCGGCCCGAACGGCGTGGTGCTGAAATGCTGATACTCTCCGCCCGTTTGCGGGAGACCCGTCAGGTTCGAATGCCCGACTGCATAAATATAAACAACTTGGCCACCCGGCAACGAGTAGGGCGATAGATTTGCCGCATCACGCGAAAGCGTGTCGGTGAACACGCCGTTCGCAATCCGTGGTGATTGAAACGCGAAATGATAAGCGGGGTCCGTCAAATGAAGAGCGAGCCATGCGTCCTCGGTGCTCACCGGTGACTGCGGGCTAACGGACGATGGAAACAGTGTGCTGTCGAGCGAGCTGTAGACATAAATATTCCCCGGCGCGAGACTGCCGAGCAGCGTTCCGCTCACGATCAGCGCGTTTGCATTCGTCACCGTGTCATACGTGATCGAGAGCGAGTCCTTTGCGAGGACGATTGTGTCTATCACACCGGCACTGTCCTTGAAGATCGTGTCGATCACATGAATGATCTTGGAAACACTGACTGTGAAGACAGAAGAGATGCCGACGAGCGCGAGCGAGTCGTTCGACTCCTGAATGAGATAAGCATCGTTGATGATATCGATCCCCACGCCGATCAAGTGATGCACAGGATAGACCATCGAATCGAACCCCGGCTTCGAGAAGATAATGTTATAGACTCCGGCTGGGATGTTGTCGATCTCGAAATGACCGCCGGTATCGGCTGTCGCTTGATACGTCGTGCCCTGTATCGTGACTTGAATGCCAACGGGAGAAAGTGCGGTCGGAGATGTCGCGCCAAACGCCGCGACGGTGCCCGTCAGCTTTTCGCCGGTGGTTGTCGGGGCAGGCGGATCGACAGAGTTCGTGCAACTTGCTATAAACACGGCAAAGAACACGAAGAGGAGTCCGCCGTAGCGAACCCCTTTCATGCCTTTTGCCGAATTGAATCTTTGATTAAGTGTCATTGCGAGGAGTGCGAAGCACGACGAAGCAATCCCCACCACGAAGTCCGAGCACTTCCCGCAAAGGATTGCTTCGTCGCTCCTTCGTCGCTCCTCGCAATGACGTTCTTGAAAAACAGATCACCACTCCATTCATTCTTTTACAATCTTCTTCGTCATCACGCCATTGTTCGAGGCGATTCGGATGTAATAGGTTCCGGCTGCAACTCCCGAAAGATCGAGCGTAAGGTTCGCATCGCCACGCTCGGTTTCGGTTTGCACCGTCTCGCCAAGCACATTCATCACCATTACATTCGCACCCATCGGAAGGTTTTGCAGCGTGACGATGCCATTTGTTGGATTTGGATATAACTCAATTATTTCCAAAGAAGCGGCTGGTGCAACACCTTCGAACGCGGCCATGACAGCATTCGGCGGTGCATCAGTATAATCGAATTGGAGGGATGGGCATTCAATTCCACCACCACCCTGAACACTCGCCCCGGCCGCATAGATGATTGTGTTGCCACCACCACCGCCTCCCATGTATGCAGCGCCCGGCTTCAGATAAATCAACTCGCTTCCTCCTCCGCCATTCACGACTGTAGCTCCAGTCTCAGCGAATATGGTGTTGCTGCCACCTCCCAGTGTTACTGTCACTCCCGGATTAACCCATATCGTAGATGATCCAAAGCCGATCTCCTGGCTGGAAGCAATCACTATAGCATCCTTCGGAATCGTCGGATCGCAGTCCAGAACGTTGGCTGATTTCGTTGATGTTACAAAACATCCGGCCGAGTTTTGTATCCGAACCTCGATGGTCTTCATACCTCCCGTTGCGTAGATAATTGTCTCATTCGATGCGGTTCCCAATGTACCGGCTACTGTTGCTGGAGCTGCATCAATCCCGAAATTCCAAAACACACTGTCGGCCATTTCGATGGAATCGAGGAACCCGGTTGCTAATTTGATTTCTAGCGGAGTTCCAGACATCGCAAATGGGAAATTTATCCCTAAAGTAGGCGGTAATGCGTTGATTGTGAGATCACTGCCGTTGTCGTTACTCGCAATATATGGGTAAGCTCCAATCACACGAATGCGATAATGGGTCGAAGCCGACGCCGAGGATGGAATCGTGGAAGCACTTGTAAAGGTGCCGGGCGCCGTGTCGGCAACAGAGCCGATATTGGAAAATGAGATCGAGAAGCTTCCGCTGGTGTCCGAAAGCTCGAGCGTGAATGCATTATTATGTCCCCACGTCCCGGTCGCGGTGAATGTGACGGAAAGGGGATCGCCTGCGCAGAAATGCGTCGCCGAAACCGAATTGAGTGTTATCGTTTGCGCGCGGGTGGCGCCCGGCATTGCAAGCAGTGCAATTGCACTGAAAAGCGAAAGGATGGTACTGATTCGTTTCATAACCGAATAACGTAAAAGTGTGAACGACGTGGACTGATTTCAATTGTTGCATGTCGCGTCGGCGCGCCATACAAGCATAACGTGGCGTGAGGGGGGTGAAAAGTTTCACCGGGCTTTCGGAAAGCGGTTGCCCGTTCCATGAAGACATAAACGAACTTCTCCGCCCGCCGCGGCGGACTCCACACTGGGCTACCCGCCAGGGCGGGCAGGCACATATTTCGTCCCTAACGGGACTGAGAAGCCGCCGCCCCGCTGTGGCTGGGAAAGCTGGTCAGAGAATGAATTTTTCAGAATTCATCGAAAACTTGCGATACCGAGGGGGTCGAACCTCGTTATATTAGGTGGAAGGGGGTCACTTCGCTGGAATTACCGGATCGACGTGCTTGGTCGGCACTATGGGGACTAATGCATAATCCGCGTAAGTCGTTGTGTGGTATAGTGTTCCAGTAAGTCTGCAACAGAATGCCATCGTTTCGATGTTATACTAATATAGGGGTTCTTTTCAATTCCGATTCGGTGGACTGGGCTGCAGGTCTATTGACGCGAGAGCGCGAGTAGCTGCACAACTTGTGACCGGCGGAATGAAGTTCTGTCTGTGTGGAAGGTTGGTCTGTCTATGTGAATGAGAATTATGAATTTCAAACTCAAATGCTAAAATGGAATGGCATAAGTGAGCCGAATCGGTGAATGTCTGGGCGAATGGGGCAACATGTTCGTATTTTTGTAGTATAAACTTCGAATCAACAGGAGATCATCGTTGATCCCCAGGAGATCACCGATGATCCCCGCACCGTTCTCCACAATTCACTTCTCACTCACGAAAACAGCATGAAGATCACCGTAATAGGCGCCGGAAATGTCGGCGCGACGACCGCACAGCGCATTGCAGATAAGGAACTCGCCGAGCAAGTGGTGCTCGTCGATCTCATCGAGGGCGTCCCTCAAGGGAAGGGACTCGACATGTGGGAATCCGCTCCCGTCGAAGGGACCGACACGCGTATCATCGGCACGAATGGCTACGATGAGACGAAAGACTCCGACATCGTCATCATCACCGCAGGCCTTGCGCGCAAGCCAGGCATGTCGCGCGACGACCTGCTCGCGGCGAACGCCACCATCGTCGGCGGCTGCGCGGAAGCTGCCGTGAAGCAATCGCCGAACGCGATCTTTATCATCGTGTCGAATCCGCTCGATGTAATGGTCTATGTCGCGATGAAGCGTGCTGGATTGGCGCCGAATAAAGTCATGGGCATGGCCGGCGTGCTGGACTCGGCGCGCTTCCGCTCGTTCATCGCGCTCGAACTGAATGTGTCGGTCGAGGACGTGACGGCGTTCGTACTCGGCGGACATGGCGATTCGATGGTGCCGCTTCCGCGCTACTCATCTGTTGCCGGTATTCCTGTCACGGAGTTGATTCCTGCGAAGCGCCTTGAGGAGATCGTCACACGCACGCGCAATGGCGGCATCGAGATCGTCAACTTCCTGAAGACCGGCAGCGCATATTACGCTCCATCATCAGGCGCCGTGCAAATGGCGGAGTCGGTGGTGAAGAACAAGCACCGTGTGCTGCCGTGCGCCGTGTGGCTCGATGGCGAGTATGGCCTGAAGGGCACCGTGGCCGGCGTGCCGGTCAAGATCGGCAAAACCGGTGTCGAGCAGATCATCGAGATCAAGCTGCTGCCGGAAGAAGCCGCCGCGCTTCAGAGGAGCGCGAACGACGTGAAGGAGAATATCGCGAAGCTGAAGTTCTAAACAATCGTCATTGCGAGGAGTGCGAAGCACGACGAAGCAATCCCTGGCACGAAGTCCAGGCTTTCCTCAGGAGATTGCTTCGTCGCTCCTCCGTCGCTCCTCGCAATGACGGGTTATTTCCGAAGGTTACTTGGTGTGCTCGACGGTGCCGCTGCCGGCAATACTGGTATGCACCTCGTTGACGCCGCCGCTATAACGGACGTTCCCGGATCCGGCAATGGATGCATCGAGTCGGCGTGACACGTTCACATTGGCGTTGCCGGATCCCATGACGTCCACTTTGGTTGTGCCGGAGTAGAGGCTATCGGCCAGCAGATCGCCGGAGCCGGCGATCTCGGCAATGTGGTTATCGGCTGAGCCGGCGAGTTTGATCGAACCCGAACCGGAAATGTTCGAGGTCAGATCTTTGGCGTTGATCTGAAGATCGTAATTGCCCGAGCCGGCAAGTCCGAGGCTTAGCTTATCGGACGTGATGGGCGCTTTTGCGTAGATACTTCCTGATCCTTCGAGATCGATGGCGCTATAGGTCGGCGTGGAGATGTAGAGTTTGATCGTCTTCGTTGGCCGGAGGTTTCCTTCGGAGCTGACGGTCAGCTTGCCATCTTTGACTTTGGTCGTAATGTGATCGAGCAGGTTCTTGTCGGTCTCAATGCGGACTTCGGAGGGATCGCCTTGTGAGAGGATAACATCGTACGCCCCTTCGAGATCGATGGACTGGAATTTGTCTAAGTGGCGCTCATCGGTGGTGGTCGTGCCGTCGCCGGTGTAGGTCTCGAAGACCGTTGAGGCTCGGGAACAACCAGTTATGATAAGTGCAAAAAGTAATGCTCCGAAGCGAAGTTGGTTCATGTGTTATGCGTAAGTTTCTGATAGCTACGGCGAAGCGTGAAGACAGTTTCATGGGGTTCCGTGGGCAAAATGAATCCGTTTTCGCAATGATTCTGTAACTTTTGGCTTCGGGCGGGGTTGTACAATTAGTCCGCTGCGGCGGGCCTTAACCCTAATCATTTATGAAGCACATCAGCAAAATCGTTTTTCTGTTCTCTTTCGCAGGCTTTGTATACTCGGGATGCGCGTCGAGCACGACTCCGCCGCCGACGCCGCCGAATACGACCCATGTCAACTATCTGACCAACGCGAACTATACCTATACCCAGAATCGGCGAGATACTGCCGGTGGGACGTATGGCATGGATAAGACCGTTCCGACGAAAACCGACAATATTACCTCCACGGTCTTCGGGACCAACATGACGTACATGCTCGACACGAGCGATGTGGCGTTCATCCAAAATATGCATACGGCAAGCATGACCGGGTCACTAATGGATTCGACCTACATTGCGCAGGAAAATGGAAACTACTGGCACTTTAATTATGGCCTCGAGGGGCTATCGAGCGTACTCTCTGCGCCAGTCGGCTGGGTGCTTCAGGCGAAGCTTGGGGCCAAGCAGGGCGATACGTGGGTTGCCGTCCATAACATGTCCGTCGCGACCAGATATGGTATCAATGCCGATGTCTTGATCAATGCCACGGAACAGGCAGATACATCTATCGTGGTGAACGGTACAACCATCACCGGAGTCAAACATGTCACACATGCCGTGATCGTGTCAGCACCTGGCGTTGGTCAAGCAGTCAGTGGAACGATCGATACGTACGTCTCCCCGGACTTTGGGATGATTCGCAACGTCGTGCATAGCATGCCGTTGGTGATCAGTATTCCTCCATACCTGAACATTAATCAGCAGCTCTCGGGCAGTGAGACCATGATGGTCAGTCACCCATAAGTTTACTTAGGTGGTCGCTTCGGTCTTCGCCAAACTCTCGACTGGCGACCGGCCGAAGCGGCGATCGAGCTCATCGATCGCGAGCTTGATAACGATGGGCCGGCCATGAGGACATACGTACGGCATCTGAGTCTCGAAGAGTTGCTCGATCAGGACGTGCATCTCCTCTTGCGATAGTTTGTCGCCGGCTTTGATCGCGGCCTTGCAGGCGAACGTTGCGGCGAGCTTGTCACGCGTCGGTTGCGAGCGCGTGTCGCCGTTGTCATCGTAACCATCCAGGACTTCTCGCAGGATGCTCTCCTCGCGGCCCGCGTGGACATCCGCCGGAATCCCATCGATGATGATGCTCGTGCCGCCGAAGAATCGAATTTGGAAGCCGATCTTTTCCAGCTCGGGTTGCAGATCACGGACCAATGCAATCTCGCGCGGAAGCAAGTCTAAGTGCTGCGGAAACAGAAGCTGCTGCGAGTTTGGATGATTGTCTTCGAGCGAGCGCAAGGCGCGCTCATACAAAATCCGCTCGTGGGCCACATGCTGATCGACGATCATCATGCCCGACTTGATCTGCGAGAAGATGTACTTGTTGTGAAGCTGCCAGAGGACAGGCTTTTCGCGCAATACTTCCGAGGCAAGGCCCGTCCTTTCGATCGCCGGGCGTGGAGTTGCAGCGGAGGCAGAGCCAAAGGTTGCCATTGTCTCGACCGATTTGCCACGGAAGAGATCGCCCGGCTTGGCGCCGAAGAGGCGTTCGAGTGTGCCGAGACCGTTGGCGGTGTCCGAATTAGGAATGTCTTTGCTTCCCGTTTCCCCATTCCTCATTCCTTCCGCCGCGGCGGGCTCATTCCTCACTGGATTTGTGGAATACTCCGGGAATCGCATCCGCGCATTCGCCTCGCCAGCATTGATCGCTCCTGGCATCGTCATCTCCGGTGCCATCGCTCCCTCCGATGCCGATTGCGTGCTGGCACGCATGAGAGTCTCCTGCAAGGCGCGGCGAACTTCATCAGTGACCGCGCGCTCGTCCTCGAATTTCACTTCGAGCTTTTGCGGATGCACGTTGACATCAATGCGCGATGGATCGATTTCGATTGAAAGAAACGTCGATGGAAATGCCCCCTTCTCGATCAAGTGCTCGTAGGCACTTGCCACAGCATACGAAAGACTCCGCGATGTGACAGGCCGGTTGTTGATGAAGAAGAACTGCTCGCTACGGACGCGCTTCACGAAACCAGGTGCGCTTGTAAAACCGACGACATGCAGCGATGGTGAAACACTTTCGACTGGTAGCAGGGCACCACGCAAACGTGGGCCAAAGATCTGTTCGATCCGCTCCGGCAGCGGACGGAAGGCCGGCAGATCGAATATCAGATCGCCATCCGAAACGAAGATGAAGTGAACGTGCGTCGCTGAGAGCGCGGCTTTCGTGACGGTGTCGACGACATGCTTGAACTCCGTCGCCTCAGACTTCATAAACTTGCGCCGAGCCGGGATATTAAAAAACAAATTGCGCACCGAGATGGAAGTGCCTTCGTCGCACGCAATGGACTCGCACTTGCGAAGAATGCTCCCTTCGACTTCGACGAGCGTGCCAAGCTCTTCGTTCGCGGGTCGGGTGCGCATCTCGAATTGCGAGACCGCCGCCAGCGCCGCCAGCGCCTCGCCACGAAAACCGAATGTCGAGAGCCGCTCCAAATCCTCGATCGCCCAGAGCTTGCTTGTCGCGTGGCGTTCGATCGAAGTGCGCGCGTCTTCGCGCGTCATACCGCTGCCGTCATCAATGACCTGGATCAGCGTCCGGCCCGCGTCCTTCAGGACGATGGTGATGTTCTGCGCTTTGGCATCGAGCGCATTTTCAAGAAGTTCTTTCACGACGGATTCCGGCCGGGTCACGACCTCGCCGGCCGCGATCTTCTGGGCAATTAACTCCGGTAACCGTTTGACGATAGGCATGGGGCTAAGCAGTAACGAGTAACGCTGGGTTACCCATTGACGACGGTCTCGGTCTGGAATGCGCTGTCTCCAAACATCGCTTTCGCAAATTCTGCGGGATCGAATGGCTGAAGATCTTCGATTGTCTCGCCGACTCCGATGTAACGCACGGGCACCCGAAGCTCGTTCGTGAGTGCGATAACAATTCCGCCTTTTGCGGTGCCATCGAGTTTTGTGAGCACGAGTCCCGTGATCGGCGCAACTTTCGTGAACTCGCGCGCTTGCTGCAAGGCGTTCTGTCCGGTCGTCGCATCGAGCACGAGCAACACTTCGTGCGGCGCCTCCGGCAAGAGTTTTCGCATGACGCGCGTCATTTTCTCCAACTCCTTCATCAGGTGTTGCTTGTTGTGCAGGCGTCCGGCGGTGTCGATCAGCACGACATCGGCGTCCTTGCTGATCGCGGATTGGATCGTATCGAATGCCACCGCCGATGGATCGGCTCCGGCATGCTGCTGAATAATGTCAACACCGGCGCGCTGCGCCCATATTTCAAGCTGCTGGTTGGCCGCCGCGCGGAATGTATCGGCCGCTCCGATGATGACATGCTTGCCAGCATTGCGATAGTTGTAGGCGAGCTTCCCAATGGTGGTCGTTTTGCCGACGCCGTTGACGCCAACGATAAGCTGCACGTAGGGTCGCTTGTCAGATGGGATCGCAAAGGGATCTTCCGCGAGACGAAGCTCGCCGTTGCGCGTCAGCGCGTTCGAAATCTGTGCGCGAAGCTCATCCCGAAGTTGTGAGGCTTCCGACCACTTCTTGAACTGGATCTCGTGGACTAAGTGCGCGATGATGCGATCGGTCGTCGCCACGCCGGCATCGGAAGCGAGCAGCGCCTCCTCGATCTGCTGCATCAATTCGTCATCGATCTTCCGCGATTGATAAAAGACGCGGTTGATCTTCCGCACGAACTCATCGTGCGTCTTTTGCAGCCCTTCGCGGAGCTTGGTAAGCTTGAATTTATCGAAGAATCCCATGGGATCGGGTCAACACCAGAAGACGAGGGAAAGCTTCGACAGAATCGGCCGAATACGGATGGACTTAATACCGCGAATCGTAGGTTGAGCTTGAATGACTATCCGAAAAGAGCGCTGGCTTCCTCCTCCGCCCCAAATCAAAGTTCTTACAAGCGTCTTCACGTTCTATCTGACGATGGTTGTGGTCCTCAAGTCGCTCGCGCCCTACATTCACCCCGAGATTGCGAACCATGCCGAAGTCTTTAGAATCCAGGCAATGGTGCTGATGCCTCCGATGATGATAGGCATTGGGTTTATGGCACTGAACGTCGACAAACTCTCTTTGAAACAGGTATTTCTTCGAAGCCTACTGGCATCCCTTGCGGGCTCGCTCATTATTGCCATTGGCTTTCCGACTCCGTAGCCGATAGTTTGCTTAGCCGATTTCCATACACCCACCCGGTTGAGGAAGCGCGCAAGTGCGGGAGCGGACATTGCCAAGAATCCATGCCTTACTGTAAGTAGCGTGCCTCGTCATCACAGTACCAATCCATCCAAACAGGCACTCTTTTACCCGCTCCGGTGTCAACATGGAATAACACTTTTGAAGAATGTCTCACGATCCAATACCGCAAACCACCGACGCCCTGGGCGAGCGAGAGCGCGCCTTTCACAATGAATTGTATTCCCAGGCGAGTTGGGAAGAAGGCCCGAGGAGTGCGACACTCAAGTATTATTCGGCCGTCAAGCACAACCGGGAGTATTTTCGAGATCTGATTGCAGCGCATGGCGCAGGAAAGAGCATTCTTGAGATCGGATGCGGCGATGGCGGCTATATGTTTGACTTTGCAAGGACCTCGGCTCGGGTTTGCGGCATCGACGTTTCCGATGTCGGCGTGGAATCGGCGCGGCGTAAAGCGGAAGAGCTGGGCATGCACAACATGGAGTTCCAGGTCATGGATGCCGAGGCGCTGGCATATCCTGATGCTACATTCGATGTTGTCTATGGCGCAGGAGTCTTACATCATCTCAATATCGATCGCTCATGTCGTGAGATTGTTCGCGTACTCAAACCTACCGGCGTTGCTATCTTCACCGAGCCATTGGCACACAATCCGTTGATCAATCTTTACCGTCGAATGACACCGAACATGCGATCTGCGAACTGCCACCCATTGCGTCTGCATCAGTTGCGCGCCGTTGAACGCTACTTCGAAACAAACGATATTACCTACCACAACTTGATTTCGATCGCCGCAGTCCCGTTTCGATCGTTTTCGAACTTTGAGAAAATCCTCAGAGGACTCGAACGGGTCGATGACTTCATCTTTCGCACAGTTCCATATCTACGACGTCATGCATGGATGACTGTCTTTCTCCTTTCGAAACCACGGCGGAGCGGAGTGAACTAACGCTGTTATACGCGGATCAAACTCCAGAGTCTGCTCCCATAAACCCACACCGACACTGCCATCAGCCCGACGCTCAGATAGACGAAGCCGACGATAACCATCCCAGTCACTCCGCCAAGAATCAGAAAAATTGTGATCGCCGTCGTCAGCGCGGCGGCCTTGCCTGGATAATTCGAGGGCAGAACAACCCCGAGCTTCCCTTTCGCCCAGATGCCTCCAGCTAAGATGACGAGATCGCGTCCAATAATAACCGAGAGAAACCAGATGGGGATCAGTCCATAGAACGCCATCGCGATCACGACGATGCCAATATAAATCTTGTCCGCCAATGGGTCGATCACCTTGCCAAGCTCGCTGACCGTGTCGTACTTCCGCGCGAGCCAGCCATCGAGGATATCCGAAAGGAAGGCGACGAAACAGATCGCAGCGGCGAGTATATTCAGCTCCGCCATTATTGCGAAGATGGCCGGAAACGCCATGAACGCCCGCATCGCGCTGATGATGTTCGATGGCGTGAACACCAGATCCTTGGCGCGAAACTTCTTAATCGGATCCGGCTCCGATACTGGTCCGGCAGCCGGGACAATGGGGGACATCGTTCGATTTAGATCGCGCGTCATAAATTCGTTTACGCCACCGCCATCACTTCGCGTTGCTTGCCGCTGGCGATACGGGCCGGAATCTCCGACTTGTCTGGCCAGGAGACTGGATAGATCAGGCAGCGCACCGCATGCTCCGCCGAGTCCTCGGCAAGCTCCGGATGGGTCGCTGAGCACTCCGGCATCACCTTCGGGCAGCGCGGATGGAAGTAGCAGCCACTCGGTACGTTTGCCGGTGATGGCACATCGCCCGTCAGCACGATGCGGCCTTTCTTGGCCCGTGGGTTTGCAATCGGCACCGCCGATAGCAAGGCTTGTGTGTACGGCGCACGCGGACTAACATACAACTCTCGGTAGGGCGCAGTCTCAACGATCTCACCTAAGTACATCACCGCGACGCGATCGGAAATATGTTTGACAACCGAAAGATCGTGCGCGATGAAGAGATAGGTCAGCCCAAGCTTTTGCTGAAGATCACCGAGAAGATTCAACACCTGCGACTGAATCGAAACATCGAGCGCCGAGACGGGCTCGTCGCAAACGATAAACTTCGGCTCGACCGATAGCGCGCGGGCGATACCGATGCGCTGCCGCTGACCGCCCGAAAACTCGTGCGGATATCGTCTGGCATGGAGCGGACTCAGTCCAACGGTTTCGAGCAACTCGTTGACGCGGTCCTTCATTTCCGCTTCCGTCTTGCGCAGCTTGTGAACCTTCAGAATTTCGGTGAGCATTCCGCCGACCGTGATGCGCGGATTGAGCGAGCTGTACGGGTCCTGGAAAATGATCTGCATCTGGCGGCGCATCTCGCGCAGCCGGTGAGTGGACATCGTCGTCACTTCCTCGCCTTCGAACTTGACCGAGCCGGCCGTCGGTTCGATGAGCCGCAGGATCGCGCGGCCCGTCGTCGTTTTGCCGCAGCCCGACTCGCCGACCAACCCCAGCGTCTCGCCGGGCTTGATCGAGAACGACACGTCATCGACGGCCTTCACGTGGCCGACCGTCTTCGAAAAAATACCCCGCTTGATCGGGAAGTACTTCCGTAAGCCTTTAACCTCTAATAGATATTCGCTCATGCTTTCGATGATTCCCCCTCCTAAAGGAGGAGGGGGTTAAGTGGATGACCGATCATCCACGGGGGTGGTTGACCCGTAGGGTCCGCCCCGAAACAGGGGCACTGACTAACGCCGCCCTGAGCGAAGAGAGTTCTGAGCTTCCCCCGATTTAGCAGACTGCGATAACCCTATTTCGTATTGCCGTCCGACAATTCGTGGGAAGCTCACGTTACCCGAGTGCCTTCTCGATTCTCGCCGTCACATCCTCGACCGATCCCAAACCATCGACCGGAAGGACGCGGCGAGCGTGGGCGCCCGATTTGCCGTGATAGTAGGCCTTGACCGGCTCGGTCTGGGTGTTGTAGACTTCGAGGCGGTGACGGATGGTCTGGGGGGCATCGTCCTTGCGGCCTTGTTCGAGTCCGCGGTTGACCATACGGTTGATGAGTTCTTGATCCGGCGCGGTGAGAATGACGATGCGGACATCGGCAATTCCAAGCTCGGTGAAGAGCGCATCGAGCGCGCGGGCCTGCTCGACTGTGCGCGGGAATCCATCGAGCAGAAAGCCTTTGGCGTCGCCTGTGGCTTCCAGCACTTCGCGGACGAGGCCGATAATGATGTCATCCGGCACAAGGGCGCCTTGCTCGACGTAGCTTTTGGCCGTTCGCCCGAGGGGCGTGCCTTCGGCGATGGCGCTGCGGAGAATATCGCCGGTGGAAATGTGTACAAGATTGTGGCTGGCTGCAAGACGCGATGCCTGGGTGCCTTTGCCGGCGCCGGGTGGACCGAAGAGAATGATATTCATGCTCGTAGTAACAGAGGGTATAGGGTATAGGGTTTAGGGTATGGGCCAGGATTACTGTTAGAACCTTAAACCCTAAGGCCCTCCGGCGCTGTTAGGGGTCCGATGCGTCGAACTTCCGTCTTCCTGATCGTATTGTCCATCGCCGGAATCGGCCAGGTCTACGCGCAAGCGAATCCGGTTGCAAGCCCGAGCCCTCTCTCCTTCGGCACGGCCGTACTTCGCGATTCGAAGTCGCTTTTTCTTTCGATCACAAACACGGGGAATGCTCCGATCACTTACACCGGAAAGACAGGACCGTTCAGTGCGGACTATAAACTCGCGAACGCGGGTGGGAATTCGGTGCTGGATCCAGATAGTTCGCTCGGGTTCACCGTGACGTTCTCGCCACAGAGCATCACGGCCACGCACATCCACCTCGATTCAATTCATTTCAAATTCACTGGCATCCCGGACGTCGTTGTGCAATTGATCGGCCTCGATCATGTCCCAGTTCTTGACTCTGTTTCTATCGACGACACATTCCTGGGATATGCCGGGCAGCTCATCACGATTGCCCAGCGGCTCAATGGCCCTCTCACCGGGGCGCTGGACTCGATCAGACGCTTTTCCGAGTTCCTAACATATGATCCGCAAATCATGACGCTGCAGAGCATCTTACCTGGGCCATGCCTCCAGGGTTGGAATGTTCCGTCGCCACCATTGGAGCTTGTCCTCGGTCATCCCCAGATCTTTGGCACCGCGACGTACCGTGCAATGACCGGCCCCGGGCCGTTCCTCTTTCTCGTATTCAGGCTTGTACCTTACGCTCAAGTATTTCAATCGAGTTCGATCGTGCAGGACAACTTCCTCTTCGGCACAGGCTTCGAGCCATTGATGTCGAGCCTTCCCGGAAAGGTAACGGTGATTGACTCCTGCACGCCGGTGGCGACGACTCTTGTTACCCTCGGCACAATGATCGAGCCGAACATGCCCAACCCTTTCCAGTCGGAAACGGTCTTCACGTATCAAGTTGGCCCGAGCGCAACTGGCGAGGCCGTACACGTGCGGCTCCAGCTTTATGATGCGCGTGGCCAACGGGCAGCCCGTTTGGTCGATGAGGATGCGGTGGCCGGCACACACAGCGTTACGATGCAACGCGGCGGGCTTGCGGCAGGGGTTTATTCCTGTGTCTATGAGGCAGGTGCGTATCGGTCGGTGCGAAAAGTGGTCGTCTTGCCTTGAGCGGCTCGTACCCGGATCCGAAACCGATAACACCGGCGCGGAGTTGGTGAATGTGATGACTCTCTCTCGTCGTTCGGATCATTTGCATTTACTGTTACTCATGCCACTTCGGTCGCGGATCATCGTTTGTCTTTGTAGCCTGGCAATGCTGTTCGCGGCATCCTCGCTGCGGGCACAGGGCGTGGATTTGGATCAGCAGGCTCCGCCGCTCAGTCCGCAAGAATACTCGCAGAAGCTTCGTTTGGCGGAGGTCTACGAAGAGACACACGATGTGCAAAATGCTGCACGCATCTACGAGCAGCTTTATCACACCAGTCCATCAGATCCCATCGTATTCGATGGACTGACGCGCTGCCTCGTCTACCTCAAGCGGTATGACGAGGCCGAGAAGCTCGTGTCGTACCGGCTTGCCAAGGATGACTCGCCCGACATGCTGCTGCTCTGGGCCCGTTTGGAAGCGCGCCTGAATAAGCGGCCGGAATCGCTCGATGCATTTCACAAGGCCGAGCAGGCCATGCAGGTCACCGACTGCAGCCAGCTCTTTCCCATCGTCTATGCGATGATGGATGTTTCCTACAATCAGGAAGCGATGGAGGTGCTCGACCGAATGCGCAAACTCTCGACGAACGACGCCGATGTCTGTTCGAGCCAGATCGCGGGACTCTATCTTCGTCTGGGTGATTTCGATCGCGCAGCCACGGAATTTGTCGGTATTCTGAAAGCCGGCGAAGCAAACGTTGGCATGGTCGAGCAACGGCTCGCGCAGTATATCACGGACTCGATGTCACGCTCGGCCGTGTTGGGATCGCTCGAGCACGCGATCCATGCCGCGCCGCCATCGGTTGCCAATTTGCGGTTACTCGCATGGTTGTATCAGGAAAAGAAGGACTATGCCAGGGCGCTACAGACCATCGTGCAACTCGATGATCTTGCTTCGAACGATCAGACCGATCACACGATGCAGGGGTTCGAACTGTTACAGTTCGCTGACCGCGCGCGCAATGAGGGGGCGTTGGACGTTGCTGTTCACGCGTATGACGCTGCACTCAAGCGGCTGCAATCCAGCGCGAGCGCTCGCAACAACTATTTCATCCAGCAGGCCGAGCTTGGCGCATTGAAGACCGCGGAAGCATACTACTCGACGATTGCTGCTGCTAAGGATTCGGTCGCGGCCCTCATCAAACGGTACGAAGACTACGCGGCGAAGCAACCGATGGGTGAGCTGGCGCTCGACGCACTGACGCACGCGGGGCAACTTGCATTCAATAGCCTTTTTGCGCTGGACCGCGCGACGAATGACTACGAATCGGCGCTCAAGCTCTCCCACGGTGTCAGCGAACCGATGCAACGCGCGGCGTTTGGCCTTGTCGAAGTGGCTTTCGCGCGTCAGGATTTCCCACTTGCCGAGCGGCGCATCGAGACGATCGAGTATGCCGTTGCCCAACGCGCAACACCTTCAGGGCAAGAAGTACGCAATCACATTCTCTACGAGCGCGCCCTTGCGGACTACTATCAGGGTAACTTCGACACTGCGCTCGTCCAGTTACAAGCCGTCGCGAACGATGCATCGAGCGACTACGCGAACGATGCAATCCAGCTTTCGGGATTGATTCAGGAAAACCTCACGCTGGCAAACCGGCCGTCGCTCGAGCGCTTTGCGAAGGCTGCACTTGCTGAAGTCAGCCGGCATTACGATACAGCGCAAACCGGTTACGCGGAAGTCGCACGCGTATTCTCGCACGCACCGCTCGCTGATGATGCGACGATCCGCTCGGCGGAAATGCTCGTGAAGTTGGGACGGGCGCAGGAAGCCGTCAGCGTGCTCGACACGATGCAAGAGGCAATGCTGACGAGTCCGTTACTCGATGTGGCAGCATTCCGCGCGGCGGAAATCACCGAGCATGATTTGCACGACAAGGCGCACGCGCAGAAGCGCTACGAAGATTTTCTTGCACGGTACTCGTCTTCAACGTTTACTGCGAGCGCCCGCGAGCGTGCCCGCAAATTACGCGGCGATGCCTTCTAAGCCACGTGTGCACGATGGATTCGCGCCGTTAGCGGAGCGGCTGCGTCCCCGCACGCTCGATGAAGTGGTGGGGCAGCAATCGCTACTCGGTCCCGGCAAACCGCTGCGTGCGATGGCCGAGCGGGGCAAGCTGCACTCGATGATCCTCTGGGGTCCGCCAGGCTCCGGCAAAACGACCATCGCCAACATTCTTGCTCGCGCGGTGAATGCACCGTTCTTTTCTCTTTCCGCAATCAGCTCTGGCGTGAAAGACTTGCGCGAAGCAATCGAATCGGCACGCGAGGCGAACCCAACGGCACAAGAACGAAGCGTGCTCTTCATCGACGAAGTCCACCGCTTCTCGAAATCACAGCAGGACGCGCTTTTGGGCGCTGTCGAGCACGGCGTTATCACACTCATCGGTGCAACGACGGAGAATCCGTCGTTCGAAGTGATCTCGCCTCTGCTCAGCCGGGCGCGGGTGTTTGTACTCGAAAGTCTTTCCCGGCAAGATTTGGAAACGCTGCTCGACCGTGCTTTGCGCGAAGACGAAGAACTTCGCGATTTGCATCTCGAACTCGGAGAAGATGTCCGCCGCACGCTCATGGCGCTCTCCGGCGGCGATGCACGGAAGACGCTGAATGCGCTTGAGCTGGCGGTGCAGCTTACTTCCCCTCCTAAAGAAGGAGGGGGCCGGGGGATGGTTATCACACCTGAAACGATCGAAGCCGCCTTCGGTCGCAAGGCATCGCGCTACGACAAAGCTGGCGAGGAGCACTACAACATCATCAGCGCCTTCATCAAGTCGATGCGCGGAAGCGACCCGAACGCCGCACTCTACTGGCTTGCCCGCATGATTGAAAGCGGCGAAGACCCGGAGTTTATTGCGCGCCGCATGATCATCTTTGCCAGTGAAGACATCGGCAATGCCGATCCGAACGCGCTGCTGCTTGCCGTCGCCTGCTGGGATGCCGTCCGTGCTGTCGGCTTTCCCGAGGCGACAATCATCTTTGGACATGTCGTTGCATATCTCGCGTCTGCGGTTAAGTCCAATGCGACATATATGGGCATTTCCGCCGCACTGGAAGATGCGAAGAATAATCCCGATCAGCCGGTGCCTCTGCACCTTCGCAATGCCCCGACAAAGCTGATGAAAGAACTCGGCTACCACCAAGGCTACCGCTACGCGCATTCGGAAGAAGGCCACTTCGCGCGAGGCATGACGTACTTGCCCGAGGGCTACGAGGACAAAGTCTATTACCAGCCGACCGAGCAAGGGCGGGAGAAGACGATCCTCGAACGGCTGAAATCGTTGTGGCCGGGGAAATACAAATCCTGAACCGGGATTACGCGGACGATTCAAAGGATTTATTCTATTATCACGCGCCGCACTTCGTGGACTAGCCTTCCTTGTTCGGTGATTCCCGAAAGCTCGATGAAGTATGTACCCGGCTCATTCTGCTCGCCGTAATCTGACGCACCGCCCCATGTCCAATCCCGCGTGAACCTCTCCTCGCGCACGGTGCGCCCCAGGACATCGGTCACCTTCACATGGGGATTCACGACGCCATCCGAATGGATTGTGATCGGACCGTGAGATGGGTTGGGGTAGAGCCAAAAGGTCTGTGTAGTCGAAAGAGATTTCGGCACGCTCGAATTAGGAAGTCTCTGGACTTCCAGGACGCACTCCTCCGTTACGATCGTATGATTAATCGCGACGATAAGATAACCCTGCTGAAAACCCGGCTGGGTCTTGTGGTATGTGAGCGAGAGTTCGAGCGAATCATTTTGGTGCAGCGTGACCGGATAACCTGGATGCGAGCTAATCTCTAACGAGTCGATCCCAGAAATGTAGAATGAGTCGATGACAGCATCGTTCACTGCCTCATTCCTAAATCGCACGGCGAGGGTGGTCGCATTGGAGCTGGTCCGAATTGCAACCACATTTGGAGTCGAAGGCGCGAGCGGAAAGATGGCGCTATCGACTGTGGGATGTAATGCGGGCGCGCTCAGGGAAATTGTCGTCTGGCACCCCGTATCTGAATCGGGCGAAATAGTCGTGAGGGTGATCGTGGCGGAATTAGCCGTTGTGTCCGTTGGTACATAATGAACGGCAAGATATCCGCTATCCCCACCAATTATATGCAAATTCGACGTATCGACATGAAAGGCGATAGTCCTATCCAGACTGACTTGAAAGACGTTGTCGCCGGGTGGTAAACCGTTCGCAAGCCTGATCGTGTCCCAGATGGCTCCCCCGGGAAGAACCCCTGGGACCTGGTGCGCAAATTTTCGATGATTGCAGTCAAGGGTATCCGCCGCTTGCCCGAAGGCACGATGCGAACTGGCAAGCACGAATAAGAATGTGGCAGCCAGCGAAACACGGAGCCATGTAGGATGACGCGAAAGCAAAGGCATGTAGCGAAAGGTCATACCTGCAAATTTACGCACATAATGGAAGCGTGCCTTCATCTCGAGGTTCCGAATGCCGTGAGAACCGAGACCAGATTATCGTCTGCGAGGAGCCGCAGCTTGCGTCGAATCGAATGGCGATGGTTCTCCACGGTCCGCGCCGATAGGCAAAAGAGTGAAGCGATGGCCTTTGTCGGCAGATTGAGTTTGATCATCACGGCGATTTTCAGTTCTGTCGGAGTAAGTGCAGGGTATCCAGCCGAGAGCTCCCGCAAGAAGTCCCGATGCACCTGGTCAAACTGATGCTCGAACGTCTCCCAATCGCGATCGCTCCGGATATGGTCGTCAATCCGCTCGATCAGGGACTTTGCTTTTCGAGATGATTTTATCGACGGCTCGATCTCTTGCTTGAGATCGCACAAGAATTGATTCTTCTCGACAAGTTGCAAGGCAAGCTGTGTAAGCTCCTTCGATTGCCGCTCGCTCTCGGCGCTAAACAACGCCGCTCGTTCATTTGCATCGTTTGCAAGGCGTTCCATCCGCTCGCGCTCGCGCTCGGCCTTCTCGATCTCAACCCGCGCTCCGATTTCGACCAATGCCCGCTGCCGCTGCTGGCTATTGAGTTCGGCATTCAAAACAATGAACCGGTTATAGGATTTCAATGAGTCCTTCAGCTTTCCAGCAGCTTCGTATGCATTTGCAAGGGCACTCGTCCCATCCGTTTCGATGGCCAGCATTTTTTCCTCGCTGCTCATTGCGAGCGATTCCTTCAGGACTGCAATTGCATCATTAAACCTCCCGAGCGCAATGTAAGCGCGTCCTAATCCGATCAAGCTGGCCGAAAGTACCTGCTTGATCTTGAGTTGCTGGGCAATGTCGACCGCACGTTTAAAATGGGCGAGCGCCTGCTTTGGCTTACTCGCATCGAGATCGATTTGCCCGAGGCTAAGTTCGACGTATGCCTCGATATCCTTTCGCTCGGCTACTTTTGCAATGCTTAACGTATCGGCGTACAATACTCTAGCATTCTTGAAATCTCCTCGCTTCTGGGCGACAAGACCACGGTTAAAGATCACTGAGACCATCCCAGGCTTATCATCAACTTCTCGTTGAAGCGTCAGGCTGCGCTCCAGCATCTGGTCAGCACGATTCAAGTCCTGCACTTCCAGATAGATGCCTGCAATGTTCGACAGCACAATTGACCTTTTTAGCACATCGTCAATTTCATCGAGGATGTCCAGACACCGATATTGCATGTCAATGGCCTTGGGATAATCGCTGAGTGCAAAGGCTGCATTCCCCATCTCAATGAGTATTTCGACTCGCTTCCCCGGCTTGTCCGCATAGATTCGCAGCGCCTCCTCGTATTGCTTCAACGCATGATGTAATCTTCCAAGTTCGAAGTAGGTCATGCCGAGAGCAAGTAGAGCGGCGCCCTTCACTGGCGCATTGCGATCGATGGCGTCGAAGAGTCCGATCGCTTTTGTCAACTCCTTCTCAGCACGAGGAAACTGGCAGAGTTGAAAACTCGCACATCCGAGGCGTGTTAGCGAACGTGCTTCGTCGAGCTTGCGCTTCTGCTTACGAGCGAGCTTGAGCGCTTCGTCCGCCCACATGCGGGCGTCCTTCGGGTGAGAGCGATAGAGGGCGATGCTCGACTCGAGCAGCACGCGAAGGCGGTCCTCCGGGGAGGCCGCCTTCGCGATTGCTTGCTTCGTTGCTTCGAGGTCGTGTTTCACGCTATGTGCTGAAGTGCTTCAAGTACTAAGGTGCTAAAGTGCTGAACACGAGAGGAGGTTCAGCACCTTAGCACTTTTAGCATTGTGGCACTTTATTTGGCGAGGATGAGGCGCTTCGATAGGGTAAATGTGTTACCATTCTGATCGACTCCGGTTGCACGGACGATGTAGATACCACCGCTCATGCCGGTTGCATCCCATGAACTCGACAGTGCATTCGGAACTGCCGCAACGCGGTTACCAAGAAGGTCGAAGATTTCGATCGATGCTTTCTCCGCATTCGCAATGGCGATGGCAACCGGTCCCGTGGCCGGGTTCGGCGCGAGCCAAAGCAGGGCGGGGCCAGAGGCCGCAACACCACGAACAGCCGCGGGAACACCGGTGCGGATCGCTTCCAAATTGATCGGCATCGACTGCAAAGCATGTTCCGCATCGATATAGAGCGAATCGTGATAGAACCCGTTCGTATCGCCGCTGAACTGCACGATCACACCGAGACTCTGAGAAGTCGTCAGCGTATCGGGCAAACTATGCGGAATCTCGCCGAGGATACTGAAATACGTGCCCTGTGCAAGATGCACGCCTCCGCTCGGGATATGTACTTCGCCTGGATAGTTGTTGATGAACCAGAACGTATCGACTGTCACTTGCGAGGACGTTGTCATCGCCAGCAGTTCGCTTTGTGCTGGGAAGAGTTGCAGGTTACTTGTTGTTGACCGCGTTGCAAGTCCGTTGAAGGAGATCTGGGCGGAACAGCCACTGTCGGCGAGTGGAATGTAGCCCCAATAATACGAATACGAGCCGGTATCGAAGCTGGGTGTCACGCGAAATCGTAAGGAGACCGTGTCTCCTGCGTGGACTTGCATCGGCAGCGAAGGACTCACAACTTGTACAGTCCCACCCCAGCTGAGATAGCCGTTGCCAGCCGTGAGCATAAATGTTCGGTGTACAAGGAATTGTGCGGTCGCTTCGACATACCCGCCCGCGATCACATCGTCAAGCTGGAGCGAATCGACAAGCGATTCCATGCACGAAGGCGTGTGAGCGGTGGCATTCGCAGCGACGCTCCCGGTAAGACCGCTCGAATCGCGATAGGACACATAGATGCGATCGGTCGCATACGTGCCGAAGTCGCCCTGCGGTGGATGATAGCAGACGCCGACAGTCATTGAGCCGCCTGCCGGAATCGTGAATGGGAGTGTGCCGCCTCGTTCGCTCCAATGGATCGAGTCAGAAGAGATGTACGTGATCGTAATCCCTTGAACGGTGTGATTGGCTATCGTCACGGTTCCACAGGCCGAATCGCCTGGCTGCACAAGACCCAAATCCGGCGCGGTCACCGTCGGAGCGTAATATACTGGTGCGTAACGTGGGTCCGTGACTTGTACGAGGACGGTCTTCTGCTCGTAATACGGCGACGTGCATGTCAGGATGACAATCACGTGATCTTGGTAAACCCCGTGCGGCGTATAGGTCAACCGGAACTGCGTCTTGCTAAATCCCGGAACCGAGATGACTTCATAGTTGCCATGTCCATCCAGATCCCAGTAGCCGCTATCGCTGAGCGTGGCGGTGACGTTGATCGCGCTCGACTGGAGATTATAAATCCCATCGATGACGATGGCCGGAATGTTACCGGAATCACTGACCGTGATCGATCGCGATGTGTCGGCAACGCTGAAGTCGGTCGTGTTGGGTGTGCCAATCCCGGTGAGCACGATGGTGTCCGATCGGTTACCATCGGTCAGCAGTAGCCAGGCGATGCTGGTGTCCAGCACATTCGAGGAGAAGCTCACGGAGAAATACCGTGGGAAATTATAGCCGGTATCCTGCGAGGAATCGGGCCAAGACACGCTTGACGGCGAGATCGAGAATTTGGAACTGCCGCTGAGATACGCCGTGACCATCAGCGCTGTGTAGCCACCCGTGCGGGAGACCGTCAGCGTTTTCGATGTGTTCGAGGTCCACACCAGTTGATGGGACCCGCTATAGCTGTATGTAACGACCGCTCGCGCATCGCTCCCGGGCCCGGGCGTTGCCGCCAGGACGAGAGACGCAAGCACGAGGCTCAAGAAAACAGGCACGCGCGAGGCGCGCCGAGAGTGCAGTATCGAATGTTCCATAGTGAGTTGCAATAGGTTAGTTAACGAAACTCACCCGGATAACCCATAAGCCAGCGAGAAGTTACCAAGCTTGACTACTCAAAAACTACTTAGATGGGACTAATCCGCCCGAAATTTCTTCTTCCGATTCCTCACATAATCGACGAAGACGAACTGTCCGAGATCATTGAGGCCAGAGTAATAGGCGCGGCCTTGGTTTGACTTCGTAAGTTCTTCGACGAAGCCGATGAGATAGGGATCGCGGGCGACCATAAAGGTCGAGATCGTGATCTTTTCGCGGCGGCAGGCGAGCGCTTCGTCGAGCGTTTTGTTGACGATCTTCGGGTCGAGTCCGAACGAGTTCTTGTAGAGACGGCCGGCATCGTCGAACATGGCTGATGGCTTGCCATCGGTGACCATGAAAATTTGCTTGTTGACGTTGCCAGACCGCTTGAGCAATTGCCGCGCAAGCCGCAGTCCGGCTTTCGTGTTCGTGTGGAACGGCCCGACTTCGAGAAACGGCAACTCGCTCACGGTAATCAGCTTCGCCTCGTCGCCAAACGTGACGACGTAAAGCTGGTCCTTCGGGAATTTCGTTTTGATTAGCTCCGAAAGCGCGAGTGCGACTTTCTTCGCCGGCGTGATGCGATCCTCGCCGTAGAGGATCATCGAGTGCGAGATGTCGATCATGAGCACCGTGGCGCAGGAGGTCTGGTGCTCGGTCTCGTAAATCTCGATGTCTTCTTCACTTAAGTTGGGGACCTCACCCCCAACCCCCTCTCCCTGCTGGGAGAGGGGGCTAATGGGTGAGGTTTCTCGGAGTGCGCGTTTTTGCGCGTTCAGAAATGTCTGTGTAAAGTCGATATTCGAGGATTGATCGCCGAAGTTGTAGGGCTTGGTGTTTTGCGTCCGCTCGATGCCCGAGCCGGTGTGCGGTGTGTCGTGCGCGCCGCTTGGTGATTTCCGGAGCGAGCGGAACATCTCGAGCAATGCATCGCGCCGGATGTTTTGGATCGCTTTGTTCGTCGGCTTGACCAGTGCGTTCTCGTCTTCTTCGATGAGTCCCATGCGCTTCAGCTCGTCCTTGAACATATCGAGCGTCATGTCCGGGCCAAAGATCTTGTATTGCTCGTCGAGATAGCGCATCCATTCGAGGACTTCATCGACATCACCGGACGCTGTGAGCAGCAACTGGCTGAAAAGGTCAACGAGCTGCTTCAGCCGGTCTTCGGCTGTCTGACTTTGACCGGGAATCCATTTTGAGTAGGCGACGCGCATGCTCCATACCTAACTCCGCTTTGGGAGTTGTGGTTTTGCTTTCTTTCGATCCGCGATTAGCGCGCGATCATGACTTTCCTGCGGATGGTGGTCATGCCGTCCGAAATATCGAGTACAAGCAGACCGCTGGGAAGCCCAGTGATTGCAACCGGAATCGAAGACTTCCCGGCCGACGCTGGCCAGGTTGTTCGGGCGATTTCGCTTCCGAGCGTGTTCAAGAGTCGAATGCGGATGGTCGAACTCACTGCGCAATTGAGATCGAGCCACACGGTCTCCTCATCATTGGAAATGAGAGTTGGCCGGACGGCAATCACTTGGAGCATTTCTCGTCCAGCCATTAGATTGCTCAATGGATCACGAGTACAGGATGGCGCTACGGCGACGATCACCGGCGGGGGAGCCGAATCAGCATTTAGAACGCATCGTTCGTAGGATGAATCTTGCGGGTTGAGTCGCAACGCGGTAAGTGCAACCAGTGAACTAAGCGTGTCCGAAACGGCGATAAAGTATCCAACTGTTGCAAGAGCGGCACCGGCAACGATAGGGGCATGATCGATGCGGCGCAAGTGAAGCTTGAGCAGACCGAGCGTCCACGCCGAATCGGCAAGCGTAAAATGGGGGCCGGGAGTGATTGTTTGCAGCGTCAGCACGTCATTGTTGAATGTAAGTTGACACGTCACGTCTGTCATCCCGAGTGAATCCGCAATTGTATCGGTTGCCTGGATGACGACGTTTGCGGTGCTCCCAGCGGCGGCTTGCTCAGTCAGCGCACCGGCCTCCGATCGCAGCGCATAGTGAAAAACCGGGAGCGGAAAGGTCCCACCTTGCAGCGGGAGTCGAACGTTGAGTTTCCCATCCTTCGAGTGAAGCACGAGCATCGCACTGTCACTTCCCGTCGAAGAAGGATTGTATGTAATCGCGATTGGAGCGCGACCCTTCAACTTGAATGGCGGAGTGTCTCGCAAGGTAAGTTGAAACTTGGAGTTTGCTGGTTCGATTGCGATCGAGTCTATTTCAGCCGAATCACAACCGATCGCAGAAATTGTCACGGTGTCAGTCGCAACCGAACAGCGAGCTGCCGAAAACAGTGGAATCGTGGCAGGACTGTAAGACAGCGTAGTGCCATAACTGCTCACGATCGAAATCGGAATTGTCAACTGGAACTGCGTGCCTGATATGGACAGAGAGGCCGTCGTGGTATCGCTGGTTGGACTCACGTGAATCATGAGACGTGCGGAATCGCCTGCGCGCAGTCCGATTGGAAGCGGAGTTTTAATCCTAACGGCCGGCCCGCTCGGTTGGGCAGAAGTGATCGAGATCGAATCGCACCGATTCGGATTCACAATCTCGATCATCGTATCCAGTTCGCTGCACGGTGGAAGTAGAATTCCGGTCAGATTCATCGGACGTATCACTGGCGCTTCCAGCGTTGTTTGAATATTTCCAAAAAGACTCAGGCGAAGGTTGAGCGGGAAATGCGGCGGCTTTGTCGAAGCGTATCCGATGTCGATCGAGTCATTGGCCGGCCCGTCGGATGTACGGACAAGCTTCACGACGATCGGGATCGAATCGCCAGGTGCGAGCGTGACAGGTGGCGTGGGCCTGACAATCGAATATCCGTTCTGTTCCCAATCGCGCAGCGAGCTAATGACCATCGTGTCGCATGAGACATTTTCGAACATCGTCGTATCCAGCACACTATCGCACTTGGGAATCGTCGGATAGTTGAGGATGGTTTGGCTCAGCATCGCAACACCCATATCCGAGCCGGTGCCGGTTACGAAAAGGGTCGTGTCCCGCTGTTGACCCGCCAGTTCAAAGCTCAGTGTGATGGTTGCCGTGGACGGTTTTACCAAAGCCGGTTTGTAATGAAACAGAATAGTATCCGAAACGCCGGGGATCATCGTCAGCGGCAATGAAATGGGGTCGAACCAGAACTGCGTATCTGCGATCGACCAGTGGATGCCAAGCAGCTTCACGTCCATGCACTTGTCGTTGAAGAGGCGAAGCATCAGAGCTTTTTCTGAGCAGGAACTCGTCAGGCCGAATCGAAGCGGCGCCGGTGTGAGGAGCGGCGTCGGAATAATGCTTTTCTGTGTTTGCACGACCACGTAAGTGGTCGTATCCATGCGGATCGAATCGGCGATAAAACTGAATGAGAGCAGTCCGATCGTTACCCCGTGACCGGGTTGAATGCGAAGGTGGATGGGCACCGAATCCGAAGCCGGGATCGGAATGGGGCCGACAGAATCGAGAACCGTGATGCTGGTATCATTGGAGCGGACGCGCTCTATCTCGATCTGCTTGCAATGCGGATTGTACACCCAGAGGACCGTGTCGATCCAGTCACAGAGATTACGAGGAAAGACTCGCATCGACTGCGCAAACGGATGAACAATGTCGCTCACGCTGATGGTGATGGGGAATGCCGTGTCCTGAATGCCCCGTGGAGATCGGATGACGAGATGCAGCATTGATTGAAAAGTCCCGGTATCGTGCGGACTTGTCTTCAAATGGAATTGGAATGTACCTTGAGGGAGCATCGTCGCAGGAAGTTGTGGCACGGCGAGGTGCAACGTTGAAGAATCCGAGAGGTAAAGTCCGAGGACGTAAAGGGTATCGCAGGTAATGCTCCGGACGGTGAGCAGCGTGTCGAGTTGCATGCAGGCCTTTGGGAGTGACGCGCGAACCGAGGAAAACGCTGCCGTCAGCGGAGTTCCGGCGACACGGGCATACACGGTGATGGTCGTGTCATGTGTCTGCCCGCTCAAGCCCCAGACCAGGTGCAGCACGGCAGTATCGAAGTTGTGCGTGGCATCTGGCGTGTAGCGAAGGAGAACATTATTCGATCCGGAGAGCGGCACCGGCAGTGGCGGGTAGATCACAACGATCTTGGACGAGCCGGTGCAATAGGCCGAGTCCAATACATCGAAGCATGCGGCAGAAAATAGTGTGATCGGCGTATCGGCTTCGCCGCAGCGCGGCGCGGCGATCGGTATTCGGTTCGAGCTAAAAGAGAGGACCGACGCCGGCGGCGGCCTGGTACCGTCCGGCAGCATCCAGAGATTCCATAGATCGTCCGCTGCATAGATGGTCGAATCGATGGTATAGAATCGCGCATCGACACCCCGGTGCGGACCACAGAGCGATGTCCAAGTCGCGCCGTAATCATTTGAAAGAAACATCCCCAGGTTACTCTGTGCCCAAAGATGTCCGTTGACAGATTGCAGGCAACCCGTGGGAACGGCAACCATGGGGAAGGTCGAACGGAGCGTCCATGTCATTCCACTATCCTGCGAGATCCAGCAGGTATTGTCCACTTCACTGAGACCGATGAAGCTGCCGGGGGAAAGTCCCGCGATTGCGACCGGGCTATAGATGTGTTTGTTAAACGTCGATGCTCTCCAGGACTGTCCCCCGTTGATCGTTCGATAAAGCGGCCCAGAGACATGCGCGGAAAAGATGCCGACCATACCATCGGCAAAGCAAAGTCCATTCTGACCGGATGGAACATTCGTCGCAGACCAGGTCACGCCCCAATTGTTCGAAGACGATGCAGGCACAACGCCGGGAGAGTTGATGAAAAGGAGGCCTGAACCAGCAGCGTAGTGGATCGTCGTGCCGGGGCTGGGTGCCGGGCTCGATGTCCAGGTGACGCCGCCATCGTTTGTTATGTAGACAACGGGCAAATCATAGCCAATAGCAACGCCATTCAATGCGTCGCGAAACGTAATATCGCGAATGGAATTGCCGGTGGTAATCCGAACCGTCTGCCATGTGAGTCCAGCATCCGATGTGCGGACGATCGCTCCGCCGCAGCCGACAAAGCCGATCTTCGGCGCACCGAACTGATCGAGGAAATAGACAACATTGCCAAGCCCGGGAAGCGCCGTGAGCTTTTGCCACTGCGCCGGACTAACATGCGGCACGCAAACAGCCATCACCACACTGGCGAGACACGTTCGAACCGAGAGGAGGATACGATGACTCATGATCTTTCCAGACCTTCTAATTTACTAACATTCCCGCGCCTTCATTCGTACCCGTTTTGTTCGCCGTATTTTTTTGCCAGCCTAACAATACAAACCGATGCGCTCACGCCAAGCGTGGGCGCTGGCCAGATATTTACAAGGAAAACTGTATCGTGGGCGATGCGCATCGTTCCGAAACCGATGTCTCGTTCGATGAAGGTCGCAGACCAGGTGCCAGCGTGGGCGCTACGTGAGTTGGCCTAACCATTCAACTTTCCGTCCGCAACCTGCCCTATAAGATACATCCCAAACCTTGCAAACATAACGAATTTTTTTTCGCGCTTTCTGTTTACCGCACCGCCGGAAGGGACTGCCCACACAGTCGGGCGGCTTTCGCGGGCGCCGAAGACAATTTATCCTCCATCACCATGGCTGAAGAACACGCGGTAGCGACACTCACCTCATCGAAAGACGGACAACATAACGGCTCATCCAAACCAGCGGCCCCCAAGGGCGGACTGGAAGACGTAGTAGCAGGTCAAAGCTCGATCTGCTTACTCGACGGCAAGCGAGGTATCCTCGCCTATCGCGGATACGACATTCACGATCTCGTCAAAGGCTCATTCGAAGAAACGGCCTACTTGCTCCTCTACAGCAAGTTGCCAAACAGCTCCGAACTTTCGGAGTTCAGCGCGAAGCTCGTCAAGAGCCGCAGCGTTCCACAGCAAGTTATCGCGCGCATCAAAGAGATGCCGCGCAACATTCATCCGATGGCCGCGCTTCGCACACTTGTGAGCGAAGCGGGACTCTACGACACACAGGCTGAAGACATGTCAAGCGCCGCGAATCTCGAGAAGAGCATTCGCATGATCGGCATGTTTCCACTGCTCGTTGCATACTACGATGCATCACGCAACGGCCGCGAATTCCTGAAGCCGAAAGACTCGCTCGGACATGCTGCGAACTTCCTCTATCTCTTGCTTGGCAAGGAACAAGATGCGGAGATCGTCAAGATGTTCGACTCTGCGCTCATCCTGCACGCCGACCATGAGTTCAATGCCTCGACCTTCACGGGCCGTTGCATCGCCGCGACGCTTTCGGACATTTACTCCGCCGTCACCGGAGCGATTGGCGCGCTCAAGGGACCGCTGCATGGCGGCGCCAACGAGCAGGTCATGAAGATGTTGCTCAAAGTCGGCGATCCGAAGAAAGCCAAAGAGTGGATCACCGATGCACTCGCGCGCAAGGAGAAGGTCATGGGATTTGGACACCGCGTCTATCGCACCGAGGATCCGCGCGCCACGCACCTGCGCAAGTTCTCCGAGCGCATGGGCGAGCGCACTGGCCAGCCGCAGTGGTTCGAGATGTCCAAGACGATCGAGCAGTTCATTCTCGAAGAGAAGCACCTCTATTCGAATGTGGACTTCTACTCCGCGAGCACCTACTATATGATGGGTATTCCGCTCGATCTCTATACGCCGATCTTCGCGATCAGTCGCGTTTCCGGCTGGACGGCACATTGCCTCGAGCAATATGCGAACAACCGCATCATTCGCCCGATGGCCGAATACACCGGCCCGGTCGATTGCGTGTGGAAGCCCGCGAGCGAGCGCAGCTAAGAATTAGCACTCCAGTATCGAGGCTGAAGGATGAGGATTCATCCTTCAGCCTTTTGTTTATCGGTCAATCGAAACGCTCCGAGTCTGAGCAAAACCATTCGAAGTGACGCGGAGGTAATACAATCCGGATGGGAGCGCCCGAACATCGAGCGTCGCCGTGGCTCCGACATTGCCGCTGAGCATTCGGCGGCCAAGCGCGTCGAAGAGTGCGTACGAAGACGTTGTTGCATCGGCATTAGCAGTCCGCACCGCGATCTCCGACTGCGCCGGATTGGGCTGCACGCTCAAGATCGCGAACGGCGACTGGCCCGACATGTACCGCAGTAGCGTGGAATCGCCGCAGCCGGTGAAGTCGATCTCGACTGAATCCGGCCCGGCCACCGAGAGCGCCGCGCAGTCGCTACTCAGACGGTTGCCATACAGGTGGTTGCTATCGAGGTAAACCTTCGCCGATGGCGTTTCGAGAACCGTCCCAAAGTTCAGTGAAAGCAATTGAGATGGCAGTTGTTGCGCATTCGTCACTAACCAAAGATCGAGCACACCATTCTTCACGCTTGAATCCAAAATACTCCACTGAGGTGGAATCAAGATGTTCTTGAGAGTCAACGGATCGTCATACCTGACGACAAGATGCATCGTGTCCATCGGAGAGTTATCTACACCAGGTATCGTATAATAAACGCTGATCGTATCACCCGCCTTCATGCTAATGCGTTTCGATCCATCAGCGAAGGTGCTTTCGAGGTACGGTGTCAAGCGATACCGCCAAAGCTTACCGGGTGTGAAAGGGCCAGCACCCTCAGTTGGCCCTTCCCCGGCATAGATATAATCGTCTGTGATCCAGAAACGCACATCCGCGCTTGCAAAAGGGCCGCCGATCGAACGCCACGATACACCCTCGTCCGAAGACATGAGGATGCCTTCGTCGCTTGATTGCATATAGAGATTGCCACATTTGTCGATCCTCATGCAACCGGAGAGTAACTTCGTTGAATTTTGAAGGATGGGAGGCCCATAAGTGAAAATGGTCCTCCATGTTTTTCCGCCATCATCCGAACGCGATATTCGGTTCTCATGCTCGGAAGCCGCGAAGAAGGTCGCAGTGCCAGGAATGCCGACAGGCTGAAAGCACTCATCTTTGAACGAGGATTGAGACCACGAGACACCGCCGTCCGAAGTATACAATGCATAACTGTTAGGATAATCGTCAGCGCCGACCACGCCATCCAAGCCCGTAAAAGCGAAGCCGGCATGCTCAACTCCAAATTGATTCCATGTCAATCCTTCATCGCTCGAAACTATGGAATTTATGTAAAGAGAAGACAAGAATAGTAACTTTGTCATCGGATGATAGTAGCTTCCCGTTATCGCATCCTCAATAGGGAAAGTCTTCCATGTTGCACCGCCATCCGTCGTGTGAAAGCAATCCTGTCCGGTCATCCAGCCATTCAATGAATCCTTGAATGTGATATCAAAGGCGGAAGAATAAGGGCCTGGGAAATGGGTGGTTAATGGTACTGCTTGCCATGTATGGCCTCCGTCAGAAGTACGCCATAGGTCCGCAGAGTCTTGGACGGAGTCCTGCAGCCAGCGCTGCTCATCCGCTCTGCACATACCCACGAATCCAACTTCAGGATGGCCGTGATCGCTCATAAAATAGACATTCGCAATTTGATGGGGGAACGAGCCGATTGCCTCCCACTGCGCGTTCGCCCGCGTGGGCAACAGCAAAAAAAAGAGGATGCCGATCGAGAACGCTCTCATCGCTCGATGACTCTTTCGGGAGAAATCTGGGAAGCTCGCCAAAGCGGGCTTCCCAGATTTTTCGTCTCGATGTTTAATTAGCCACGACATGGAATTGGAATGCAAGGTCCGATGGGGTCGCTCCACCTGCCCCGATAAGGTAGGTATAAACATCGAAAGTTGCTGCCGTGCCGCCGGTTATCGGTGTGACGTCGATGATTGTCGGCAAAACGCCGGTGGGGGGATAGGATACCGATGCTACGACCGCAGCCCCTCCAGCCGCGAATGAGTGTGCAGTAACCCCGTCATGGTTCATAACGTTGAGCGTGATCTGGGTGTGCCCCGAGTTCGGGACACCCATATGTATGACGCTACAACCGACTCCTGCAGCTAAGGTTGAAACACCTCCCGCCACAGTAACATTACCCCATGCAATGCTCGTGTTGTTGGCACAGATGGTGCCCATGATCGTTGGAGCGCCGGTCGGGGTTAGACTTTGTGTGGCAGTCGCATGACCATTCAGGGAAACCGTGAAAGCGTTGGAGCGACTAAATGCGGAGTATCCATTCCCGACTGCGAAGATAAATGCCTCCGGTGCTGGATAGGAAGGCCACCCTATAAGATTATTGAGTTGACTCGCGTAAGAGTAACTCTTGTTATACGATCCCACGACCGTTTGGAAATCGAGTGCCTCATTCCCCTCTCCGCCGGGGATGGAGGCGAAAAAGGAGAGTGTAATGAGTCGCTTCGGTAGCATGATGAGTATGCCGAATTGAAGGCGTGCGCGAAAGGAAAAGTGCCCTCTCGATCCCACGTGTACGGTGGAGTTGCACTCCACCCGCTGCGGCGGGCGGGTTAGCGAGCAACCAAAACCACACGCGCCCCTTCGACAAGCTCAGGGCAGGCTCTGAGCGGCCGGTGTGCGTTCCCCATCGCCTCCGCGCACCACGGCAAGCAGTGACAGCGCCGTTAGGCGTGGCCCGTTTGTAGAAAACGTTATCGAAGTAGATTCCCAAAGCTCCGTAAGGAGCGACCGATCCTGAAACGGCGATAGGCCGCCCCATCCGGGGCTTGATCTGTTCTAAACTGGAATTGCTTCTACAAACGGGCCGCACCTAACGGCGCTTTCATCAATGGGTGTGGGCCACGCCGGGGAACCCGGCCACGACAATTTTAGATTTTTTTTGAGTGAGGTCTTGCGTCGTGGCTTTTCGTGTGGTATATTGATTGTGCGGTTATGGGCACCTATTCGGTGTTTTCGCCGGAAGTCTTTTGGATTCAATGACTTATGGCGTTCATGCAGCAAATTGGCATAAGTATTTTGTTATATATATGGGGAGGTGTCTCGTCTATGATAATATGGGGTTAACAAAACAACAAAAACAGGAGCGGCGCTGGAAAGAGATGGGGCGGATTGCCATGGCGGCTCTCCGGCGCATCAGCACCGAGCCGGAATTCAGTCTCCTGCAAACGTCCATGGACGTTTTCTAGGAGCATCCAACGGGTCTTCAAAATCATCTCGCTTCGCCTGAATCCTACCAGATCGACGTGCCCGGCTGGCGTTATGGGGACTAAAGTATAATCCTTGTAAGTCGTTGTGTGGTATGGTGTTCCAGTAAGTCTGCAACAGATCGACTTGGTTCCGATGTTATACTAATATAGGGGTTCTCTTCACATTCCGATTCGGTGAACTGGGCTGCATTCTGTGAGAACAGATGCACTACTTGGGACTGGCGGAAAGAAGAACCAAGATAACCCCTAATCGGGGCGAGAGCAGCTTTATGAATTTTAATCTCAAATACTAAAATGTGCGGGTCGTAATCTTTCTAACGGAATGAGAATGATGGGCCGCAAAAAGTGTTGTGTGGGCAAGATCACGCATGGTTTCACCGGCAAACCGATCCGAGTTTCGTCTCTTCATATCGTCCACGTTCCTGGACTTGCAGGCGGAGCGCGCGTATCTGATGAAGCACATCTTCCCGAAGGTTCGGGCAGCGTGCCGGGAGCGGGGGATCGAGTTTACCGAGATCGATCTGCTCTGGGGCGTGACGGAAGAAGAAGCCTCGCTGGGCCGCGTCGTTCGCACCTGCTTAGAGGAGATCGACCGGTGCTATCCGTACTTCATCGCGCTCATCGGCGATCGGTACGGTTGGATTCCGCCGCTCTCGGAAGTGCAGAAGGACTACCATTTGATCGAGCAGTATCCGTGGATCGAGGACGCTTCGATCGATGGGTTGAGTTTGGTCGAGATCGAGATCATGGCCGGGATGCTGAAGGCTCCGAAGGGTGCGACCGGCGCCTTCGTTTATTGCCGAAAGCCGGAGCCGGGAGCAGTGCCGAACCCGCAGCTCGATCTGTTGAGAGAGCGGATCGCATCGTCTGGCCGGCCGGTGCGGTGTTTCGACTCGCTGGACGAGATGGGCGAGCGCGTCTATCAGGACCTTCTCGCCGTTCTCGAACGCGACTGGCCACTGGCGAGTGGTGTATCTGAGCTCGAAGCCGAACGGCCGCTTCACGTTCGTCCACGATTATTTGCGCCGTGCCGTGCATCGCCGGTATCTTGCAAATCCACTGATCGAACGCGAGCGGCATCGTAAGCTTGCAGTCTTCTTCGGCAAGCACACGATGATGGCCCGCCGCTTCGAAGAAGAACCGTGGCAGTGGAATGCCTGCGGCGATAAGCGGCGGCTGGCGGATTCGCTTGCGAAACTCGATCTTCTCACGTATGCCGTCGATAACCGGCAAGATTATGAACTGCTGAAATACTGGAATGCGTCCGAACGGTCATCCATTGAATATTACCATTCTTCTCTCGATGCTCTTCGGAAGGAGCCGGAGAAATACGCCCAGGCTGCAATCAATGTCGGTGAATTCCTGAGTTTGACGACAAACTATGATGCGGCGGAAGCGCTGGCCTCTGAAGCTCTGGCGATTTGCGAGCAATACCCCAACGAAAGTACACTTCTTGGCGAAGCGTTACAGCGACTCGGTTCGATTTTGCAGGAACGTGGGAAATTAGACGAAGCGGTGGCGCTGTTCCGGCAGTCACTTTCCCTTGGCGAATCCAATAGGGATACGAAGGCGATTGGAGCGTCACTCCTTAAGCTTGCGAACATCCTGATCCTGAAGGCGGAATTCAAAGAGGCCGCTTCCTTACTGGAGCGTGCCCTGGCCATGAGGGATTCCGCCGGAGACGCGAACTCGTACCGAAGTCTGACGACCAGTCTTGCGAACACCCTCTTTGAGTTGGGTAACGTTCCGGAGGCGGAGCAGCTCTTCCGCTCGGCACTCGATCAATGCGAGCGAATGGAAGGCCGGACGCTTGAATATGCTCGTTTGGCAAACAATCTGGGAGCCGTGCTCTACCGAAAGCCCGGGAATCATGCGGAAGAAGCCATCGAACTTTTTCGGACCGCAATAGAGATTTACAAGCACTTGCTCGGCGCGCGCCATCCCGACACACTGCAGTGCGTTGCGAATTTTGCTATCATGCTTCACGTGCAGGGCCAACTCACAGAAGCGGAGCCAATTTATCTCGAGGCGATCCCACTGCTTGAAGCCATCAAAGGCCATACGCATCCCATCGTCCTTGCATTACAGCAAAACTTTGCATTGCTGCGCTCGGATCAGGGCCGATACGAGGAAGCGAACGCGATACTGCTCGCGGGGATCTCCAATGCCAAAGCGGCATTCGGGCCGGACCATCTGACGGTTATTCAATTTCATATCAAGCTTGCGCGGAACCACCTCCGTGCAGGTCGGCGCGCCGAAGCCTTAGAACTCTATCAAAAGTTCGTCCCGCTCCAAGAAGAAAAACTGGGGGTCGACCACCCCCAGGCTAAACTCATGCGAGCGGAATTCACGTCCGCCTTTTCAGAGACCTGAGCCTGGGTGGAGCGGATGATCGATTCGCGAGGATCGCCCTCAGCTCATCGTGATCGTCATAATATTGCCACCGCCGACGCTGTATTCATACTGATGTCCGCCGAGGGAGCCAATAATATTGATTTGGCCCATACCTCCTATGGCAACAAGTGAATACACTTGACCGAGTGGAAGAGGTGAAAGCGTGCACGTCGGATTCAATGAGTTGAGTGTGACCGAGGCTCCAGACGGGTCAGTGATTACAAGTTGAAAGTCCCCGGCATTGGTGATCGTCACGGTTTGTTGACCCTGTGCGAGGATTGCGAGTTGATTCATGCTTGTAGCTTAGATGATTGTGATGACACATCGAATGGCCTGAGAAACCAATTCTTACTACGAAGATACTACATTCCCTACGCTTCGTTACGTAATTCCCACCTTCCCCCTCTCGCGCTCAAGCGAGAACTGGCTCGATGAATGTCTTCATCTTCGAATAGCCGCCATGGACATTGGTGATCTGCTCGAATCCATGTCGCGCGAGAATGCTCGCGGCGACCATCGAGCGGTAGCCGCCGGCACAATGAACCAAATACTCGCCATTGGGGTCGAGCTCATTAATCCGCTCTTCCAGTTCGGCAAGCGGGATATTTGTGGCGCCATCGACATGCCCTTGCTCGAACTCGCCCGGTCTCCTGACATCGAGCACAGTTGCATCCGATGCATAGTATTCCGGAAACTCCGAAGGCTCGATCGACTGAACGGTTTCGATTGCTCGACCCGTATCCTTCCACGTATCAAATCCGCCAGCCAAGAAGCCTGCGACATTCTCATATCCAATGCGCGCTAAACGGAGAACGGCTTCCTCTTCTTGACCGGATGGCGCAACGATCGCGAGCCGCGTCGCGATGTCCAACAGCGTCCCGGCCCACCAGGCATAGCTGCCATTGAGTCCGATATTGATCGCGCCCGGAATGTGGCCGCGTTCGAACTCGTCGGCAGTTCGCGCATCAAGCACCAGCGTACCCTGCGTCATCGCGCGATCGAAATCCGCCAGCGATAGCGCGTGGACGTTGCGTGACATTACCTCGGCAAGCGGCGCGTAACCCTTCTTGTTGATCGCTGCATCCTTGAAGTAATAGCGCGGCGGCGGCGTCAGGCCGTGAATCAACTCGGCAACGAATGCGGTGCGGTCTTGCCCACCGGAGACTCCGGCCAATGCGTAGTTAGTCTTACGTTGTATACCGATCGTCGAGAACGTCTCCTTACCGATGCTCTTGCCGCACGCTGATCCCGGACCATGCGCCGGATAAACGATGACATCATCCGGAAGCGGCGCGATCTTCGTGCGCAGCGATTCGTACATCATCGCGCCGAGCGCTTCCTTCGACATCTTGCCATCGAGCAGATCCGGACGCCCGACATCGCCGACAAAAAGTGTGTCGCCGCTGAAAAGCGCGTTCGGTTTGCCGTGCTCGTCATACAAAAGATAGCAGACCGATTCCGGAGTGTGGCCCGGTGTGTGAAGCACTTCGATTTCCAATTTGCCCAGACGAAGCCGCTCGCCATCACCGGCGACATGAATCGGATAGTTAGCTTCCGCGCCGGGACCGTACACAATCGGTGCCCCGGTTGCAGCAGCAAGATCAATGTGACCAGAGACGAAATCGGCGTGGAAGTGTGTCTCCAGGATGTACTTGATTCTCGCGCCGCGTGCGGCAGCCATCGCGACATACTGCTCGGTCTCGCGGATGGGATCGATGATGGCAGCTTCGCCATCACTCTCGATGTAGTATGCGGCTTCGGCTAAGCAGTTCGTGTAGAGTTGCTCGATGTACATGGACTTACAAGAAATTTGTGTGACAGTTCTCGAAGGGCTGGTGAAGCAATCTCGTTCCCAGCGTGGATTCCTCGACCTCCATATCGTTTGAACAATCATGGAAAAAATTTTCAATTGTCAATGAACTTGGGCATCGACTCGTTTCGCTTCATCAACAGATGACTGGACCCCTGTAACGGGTGAATGTCCCTCTGAAACTGACTCCTCGAAACGAAGAGACCCCCTTCCACCCTATATAACAAGGTTCAACCCCTCCGGTGTTGCAGCGATGTCAAAGATTTATATACTTTCGCCAATTATTAATGAAGAATTCATAAATGAGACACCTAATTTGTTACTTTGACAACGCACATCCTCTCTTTTGGCTTAGCGAAACGGAACCATGGGGCGGATTTGAAGAACGGACAAGGGCGTTGTAAAAAGTAGAAAGTCTGAATACCTCCGATTGAATGGACAAAGCAGAGAAATTATTCGAGAGGCTAAAGGACAGCCCACATAATGCGACGTTCGCCGATCTTAAGGCGCTATTGGTTGCTGAGGGGTTTCACCTCGACCGAACCGAAAGCAGCCACAACGTCTTTAAGAAGGGGACGGCGATATTCGTGATTCCGGTGCATGGGAAACGGGTCAAATCGGTTTATGTCAAAAGAGCAATTTCGATCATTAGCGAAATGAGGAAGGGAAAATAGTATGGCACATGGATCAGTGGTTGCTGGCAACGCAGCGGCGAAGTGGAATCTCCCCTACCCAGTCCTCTTATACCCGGACCCGGACGGAGGCTACGTTGCCGAAATTCCAGAACTCAAAGGATGCCTCGCGCAAGGTGAGACGGAATTCGAATGCATCACCGAGCTTGAACGCGTCCTCGCACTCTGGCTCGCGACACCACGCGACACAACCATTCCAAAACCGGACACCGACCGCTTCCTCGATCGCATCCGGCAAGCAGTGGCGAACTAAGCGTCGAAGTGGCGAAACGAAGTAGCCTCTGGCCCGCTTTTGTCTCAGTAAGGACTAAGATCTATGTTCACACAAATTATTACACCCACAGAGGAATCGGTCAAGCTGGACGTGCCCCGCGAAATGATCGGGCACGCGGTCAAGGTTACACTCGACGATTTGGAGGAGAATGGAAAAAGACGATTCACTTCGCTCGAAGACGTGCATGCCCATTTTAGGGCCATCCGCCTTGACCTTCGCGGATTCAAGTTCAATCGTGACGAGGCGAATGAGCGATGAAAAAGGCACTGTATCAAAACGCGCGGCCACGAAGGTAATTAGTCAGGGAGTAGCGGAGCGGAACCCTGGGGTACCCGCGCCAGCAGCGCACACAGGATTTGAAGCCCGGACACGGGCGTTGTAACGGTAATGGCCTGTGCCTGCGCCAGCCGCGAAGGCCTATGAAATTGGAATGCGGTGTGAGGCGAATCTTAATTGTAATCTATGACTGCAGACGAGTTTAAAAAGGAGCTTCTTCATTACATCTCTCAGAATGAGAGATTCCTGAATCGATTTATCCAAACCAGAGATAGTCTATTCCTAGAACATGCGGCAGAGAATCAGTTTACGCAATTCATGTCCGAGGTTGTTGACTTCCTTGGAGACGAACTCGTGGATTCTACACCAGCTTTAAGGATTAATGCAATTTATGATCAGGGTACTAGAAACTTCCTGAATCAGGCCAGCCATAACTGTGTGACCGAAGTGCTGGGAGAGCTCAGAGCACTGGAACGAAGGGTTAACAGAAATCCAAAACTTTTGAGGGCTGACAAAAATCAAAGTGCTACTAAAGTGGTCTCAACAAGTGTGATGCCCGTAGCTTTCGCGAGTCTCCCACCCACAATACTCGGAATAACGCAACGAGTTTTTGTCAGCCATTGCTCAGAAGACAAGTTGCTCGTCGAAAGTCTTGTCGACGATGTACTTCAAACAGGCCTCGGACTAAATACCGTCAATGATATTTATTGCACGTCGATTGATGGTCTCGGCAATGAACCAGGCGCTGATTTTCGAGAGAGAATTCATTCGCAACTTCATGTCGCGGAAGTATTCGTGGCAGTGATTTCGAAAGCATATTTGAGCAGCGCCATTTGCATGAACGAACTAGGCGCTGCATGGATATTGGGAAGACACATTATCCCGGTTTTGTTACCACCATTAGCGAAAGGGCCGATTGGCGTTCTCCTTGAACCCAAACATCAAATTCTTGCCGATGAAGCGTCCGAAATGGCAACACTCAAGGACCTTCTCGATAAGAAATTGAGAATCCCCAATTCGAGCGCCGCCCAATGGACGAGAGGACTCAGCAAGTTTGCTTCAGTCCTAAGTGCTGTGCCCACTCAGGAAGTGACCGAGACTGCTTTGGATATCCCGGAGAAAATCTACTCGGTCAATTTTGATAACGGCAGGTCTGACCGAATGGATGGGATCAAGGATCGAACCCGGATACTTGATTTGTATAGTGAGGATAACCTCCAAAGAGCAGCAGCCCGCGGGTACTTTGACGGATATCACCATGACAATGCCGCACTGCACTTTGGCCTTAAAAGGCTTGGCTTCAGTGTTGTCGTGAAGATTGAGGATGGTGGCTCCGCTGCTGATATAATCACCAAGGCAAATGGGGTCGAATTCCTCTATCTCATTATTCAATTCAATGGCGAGAAGGGAAGCATAGAGCCCGGGCCGGGGAAGTACATTTTTCGCTCTTGGATGCATGTTCAGCTTCAGCAACTCAAGGCAGTCCCCTTCGATGGTCGCGATGACGTTTACTTCGAGATTGAAGCCCCTGATCTCGAGACAGCCTGCAAAAGATTCTTTGGCAAACACCCGGGTATCGAATGGCAAATTCTTACGGAGAATGACCCGCGGGTAAGTATGCAGTTGTTTTGAGCGATATTGCGCATCATGCTTCGTGGGGACTCGGTGCTTAACTGGAACTTTCACCCCTCCCAGAGGCTTATAGCGCGGCTGAAAAAAAGGGGTTTTAGGGGAAAATGTTGACAACCTCCCCCTGCCCCCTCCTTAGGAAGGAGGGGGTCAATTTGGTAGATTTTAGAGGAAAACGAAGTGGCGACGAGCAAGAATACCATCGAAAACGGGCGGATCACCCGCTCCACGAAGCAGAGCGAAGTCGAGCGAAAGTGGCATCTGGTAGATGCTGACGGGCAGACCGTGGGCCGTTTGGCCACGCGCGTCGCGACCATCCTTCGCGGCAAGCACAAGGCGACTTTTTCGCCGCATGTCGATACCGGCGATTTCGTCGTCGTCATCAATGCCGAGAAGGTGAAGATGACCGGCAAGCGCATGGAGCAGAAGACGTATTACCATAATACGCTCTATCCGGGCGGCGACCGCCACGAAAAGTTTTCGGAGTTGATGGCGAAGCACCCCGAGCGCATCATCGAAGAGGCGGTCAAGGGGATGCTTCCGAAGAACTCGCTGGGCCGCAAGACCTACATGAAGCTGAAGGTCTATGCCGGAAGCGCGCACGAACATGCGGCGCAGAATCCGGTACCGCTAAGTCTTTAGAATTTAGGGTCATTGCGAGGAGCGACGGCCAGCGACCACGCTCGGCGGAGCGACGAAGCAATCCCTAACAGGTTTACTAAGCAGTTCGGCTAACGAGAGCGGGATTGCTTCGGAGGGCTAAAGCCCTCCTCGCAATGACAGTTATTAGAATAGCATAGTGGCAAAACAAGCAACAATTTATGTCGGGCGGCGGAAGAATTCGGTCGCGCGCATCTTTCTTACTCCGGTCGCGTCAGGCCAGGAGGCGCTCATCACAATCAACGGCCGGACGTTCGAGAACTTCTTCCCGAACTCGCTGCACCGCGATGATGTGGTGCGTCCGTTCAAGGTGACGAACACGTTCGGCAGCTTCCATGTGAAGGCGAACGTGAATGGCGGCGGCACGACGGGTCAGTCCGGCGCAGTCCGTTTGGGCATTGCCCGCGCGCTTTCGGAGATGAACGAAGAGAACAAGCCGCTGCTCCGCAAGGCCGACCTGATGACGCGCGATCCGCGTATGGTCGAGCGGAAGAAGTCCGGCCAGCCAAAGGCCCGCAAGCGCTTCCAGTTCTCGAAGCGATAAAGAATTAAAGCCCCTCTCCCAGCAGGGAGAGGGGTTGGGGTGAGGCCAACCCGCGAGACGCCTCATCCCCCCACCCCCTTCTCCCTGCTGGGAGAAGGGGGAGAAGAAATTACAACAGATACGGGTTCAGTCACGCCGCATGGTGTTCGCTTCGGCGAATTGCGTCGTGACTCCGTAGAGAAACCAACCAAAACATTGACATGAGAATCAGTTTAGAAGACCTCCTCGCCTCGGGCGCGCATTTCGGTCATTTGACCCGCCGTTGGAATCCGAAGATGAAACCGTACATCTTCATGGAGCGCAACGGGATCCACATCATCGATCTCAAGAAGACGCAGGCCCTCGCCGAAGAAGCGCTGGAGGCTGCGGAGAAGCTCGCCGCCGAAGGCAAGCGATTCCTCTTCGTCTCCACCAAGAAGCAGCTCCGCCAGATGGTCCACGAGGAGGCCGAGCGCTCAGGACAGTTTTACGCCACCGACCGCTGGTTGGGCGGCATGCTCACCAACTTCGCCACGATCCGCAAGTCGCTCAAGCGTCTGCAGCAGATTGAGAAGATGGAGGAAGAAGGCTCGATCGACAACTTCACCAAGCGCGAGCGTTTGGACTTCTCGCGCGAGAAGGAAAAGCTGACGAACATCCTCGGCGGTATCGTCGAGATGCGCGGACTGCCTTCGGCGATGCTCATCATCGACATCAAGAAGGAGCACATCGCGGTCGAAGAAGCGCGCAAGCTTGGCATTCCGATTTTTGCGCTGGTCGATACGAACGTCGATCCCGATCTGGTCGATTATCCGATCCCGGCGAACGACGACGCGCTCAAGTCAGTGCAGCTCTTCGTCCATGCGTTTGCGGATGCGATCAACAATGGCCGCGCAGCAGCTCGCGCCAAGAAGACGGATGAGAGCGTAGCGACCGAGCATCGCGAAGAGCGCATCCCGATCGAGCGCCGCGGCCGCAGAGTCGAACTGCAAGCCTCGGATTTCGAGATCATTCCGGTGCAGCCGGTACCGGCAACCGCAGCCGAATAGCACAGATCGGTCCTATCGGATCGATCTGTCCGATAGGACTTTGAAAGAGAACTTAGCACTTTAGCATCAGCACTTCCCCATGGCAGTATCTCCCGCACTCGTAAAGCACCTGCGCGATAAGACCGGCGCAGGCATGGCAGATTGTAAGAAGGCTCTCGAAGAGGCCAACGGCAACGAAGAACAGGCGATCGAATTCCTGCGCAAGCGGGGCGCGGCCTCCGCGGCCAAGCGCGCCGATCGCGTCGCCAAAGAGGGCGTCGTCGTCTCCTCGGTCTCCGAGGATAAGACGCGTGCCGTCTTGGCCGAAGTGAATTCCGAGACCGATTTCGTCGCGCGCAACGAGACGTTCATGCAGTTCGCGCAGGACATCGCGCACGCGGCACTCAAGGCGAATCCAAATTCGCACGAGCAGTTTTTACTTTCGAAGCTTGCCAGCGGCGCAACGATCGCCGAAGAAGTTGGCGCGCAGACCGGACGACTTGGCGAGAAGCTCGAAGCGCGCCGGTTCGAGATGCTCTCCGAGCCGAACGGCTTCGTGACGAGTTATATCCACCCCGGTTCAAAGCTCGGTGTGCTGGTTGCGTTGAGCGGTACTCCGGTCAGCGGCACCAAGGACGGTGCGGCGAGCGCGATTGGTCGTGATATTGCGATGCAGATCGCCGCGATGAACCCGATGTCGGTCCGCCGCGATGAGATCAAGTCCGATCAGATCGAGAAGGAGATCGACATCTACCGCACCCAGGCCCGCAACGAAGGCAAGAAGGAAGAGATCATCGACCGCATTGCCAAGAACAAGCTTGAGAAGTTCTATCAGGATAATTGCCTGCTGGAGCAGAGCTTCATCAAGGACGCCGCGAAGACGGTCACCGATCTACTGAAGGAAGCCGGTCAGGGCGTGACGGTCAGTGGCTTCGTGCGAATGCAGCTCGGGGATATGCATAAGGGCGCGACGGAGTAATCACTCCCACTCGATCGTCGCGGGTGCATGCTCGCTACGGCCTATTCTCAGTTTTGTAAATTGCAGCAGCCATCGCGAGCTGCATCTTGGTGCAGTTCACACCTTGCAGGAAGACGAGGGCTTTTGCACCAATGGTGTCGTACGCACCGTTACCAGAAATACTAATCCACGGCCGAGAACCGAAGCCTTGCGTAACATTGTCACCTCTTACGGTCGCCACGGGTATTGCTAGCCCCGTGTACATCCGGTATACACAATTGCCTCGGATTTCAGCGATTGGCTTACCAGCAGCAGCACCAAAAGGAGCCTGGTAAAGCTGATCCCCCTTCGCGATTAGGATTGGCAAAGGTTTAGTGCGAACTCCCTTCTCGCACGTCCAGAACTTAGCTTCGCTCATCGAAACCGGCTGAGAATGTTAAGAAAGTCCTCCGTAAAAATCTCCCTTTTCCAAAATTCTTCGGGTAATCCGTGAAGGATGCGGCGGAAGTCAAATTTGTTTCGATCCCAGTAATACCAATACCTTTGGACAATTGGATTGGCGCTCCACTTCGGGCCTTCAGACCAGAAAATCGCTTCCCAGGCTTCCACAGTAGGTAAATTCTCCGACATTTCGTCAATAGGTCCATCAACCAGATTCTGGAAATCTGAGTCCTCGGAAATAAGCGTTTCGAACGAAATCGATCCAGTCAAATACATCTCCAAAAAGTGAGAGCTTCGCGACGCAAGAACATACTGAACTAGTTCAAACAAGCTACCCGTGCCCCAAGCGAAATTTCGAAGAATATCTTTGAACACAGCCGCTGGTAGAGCAATAGTCGGCGGGTAACCACCAACGGCAGGGAGAGTGACGATTTTTCTCTTACTATCGTAAGTTAGCCACCTAAAGCCATTAAGAACTTGTGTCAAAGTTCGAACGAACACATTATCCTCCGTGCCCGAGGTGAGGCCAAGTTCGATAAGCAGGAATTGAGCCTGCGGAAATAAATCATCATCTTCTTCCCCGTCATCGAGATCATCGAGCTTGACTGGCAGCTCTCCTCGCTCAGCAGCAGCAAGATCGACAACTACGCCTGCAGGTTCTTGCGAGATGTTGCTGTCCGCATCGAGGGATACATGGGGGGCTCCGCTGGCACATTCTGGTTCTCGTCGCTTACGCTCTCGGAAGGCTCTGCCCACCCCTTTGATGCGACCTCACGCTTAATTCGCTCACCTTCCGCCTCAGAGACGACACCGACATGGATGTTGCCCTCCTTGTCTTTGAATGCGGTTATCATGGGTTATTCCTCGGATAGCGGAAGATGATAATCTGATTTGAATCCGATTGAAAGGTGCTTGAGTTCCAAGCCCCCGGCGTCTTAAGATTTCTCGTCACTTTTGCAAATCCGCTTGATTCAGCTTCGCGAGGAGTCTTCTCACCAACGACCGATCACGCATTGCTCGCCATGCAACAATTGCTTCGTCGCTTGAAACAGTTTCTTCTATCTGAATAAGAAGGTCGGCCATATCACTTCGTTGTTGCCTGATTGGTGCAACGTAACGTCCCGAGCGAACCAACTTTTGATATAACAATAGCTGGGCACTTGGATTCTGTGCTATTGACCAGCCGTAACTCCGCTGCGACACCACGTCACTCACGTGCACCGACATTCCTTGCGGCCCATAGCTGAAGTAACAAGTCAAACAGGTGTCCGCACCCAGGAACTCGTCAACTTCCTCCATGAACTCGCTGACGCGGAGCCTTGTCTCTTCGATAGAAATTCGTATCGGCTCGCCGACTCGTAGCATTGCGCGTCAACTATTAATAGCCCCAATTATGGAGCGAAACGAATTTGGAAGCTGCTTCTCGGTCAGATAAGGCTGCTGCGGGTTACTGCATGCCTCAATAAAGGCGACCTCACTCCAAGCCCACTCCGCACGGAGCGCGATCACTACGGCACCGCGAGTAACCGCCTTCTCGGCTAAGAGTCTGAGTTGCGCCACTGAGGGCAACTTCCGTAGCCACGAGTTCTCCTTGGGATTACTTTTGCTTTTGTAAGGAAAACTCTCAATGACCGCAACGTTACGCGCAACTTCATCCGCCGATGTAAGATTGGTAACTGCTCTGAACCTCTTGATCCAATATCGAGCACCCCCTGAAGTGCTGAACCTCGGATCAAAGTAGTAGAATGGAAATTGGTCGTGTCGATTCTGCCAGTTAGCTTGTGCTCTTTTTTCAAACTCCTGTCTGAGTGGGTACTCTATGTCAGATTCATCGAAGAATGGATTACCGTTTAACAGAATCACTTTAGCGTGCTCAACATCTCCCACGAAAGGCTCTGGAAGAAGTCGAAAATCCAGCCCATCCGTTTTTGCTCGGCTCACTTTGAGAGCCTCCTTATCACACTCAAAGATCCTGTCCCCAGCACTCGGTTCAACGATGTTCCAATTCATTTTTGCTCTAATTTCCACATTTAATGAAGGTCCATGAGACTCAACACCTTACAGTGAATCTTTTTACCCCTGAGGAGGGCTAAAATAGATTTCGTCCTGAATTTCGACCGTTCTTTCTTATTGACAGCACTTGCCTCAAAGGGACCTTTCCCTGAATTGCAGATACACGAAAGACGATTGCGATTGCGGTCCGAGTATCTACAGCTTAAGTGTAGCCGGTCCGCGTACCCACTTGCGGGCGTTCGGGATCATATCCGATTGCAGCGGCTTAAGAGAAGATTATGGTAACATCAGGACATTGTGACGGTCTCGCAAATGAACAGTAATACGAAATAGGGTCATCGCTGTCTACCAAATCGGGGGAAGGTCACTTCAATGTCCTCGGCGAAGAGGTTATGGCGCAACGCGGCATGGGAGAGATCGATGTCGATCTCTCCACGATTCCGGCTGGGGTCTATTTTGCGATCGCGCAGGCGGGAGGGGAGCGGCAGACGCGGAGAATCGCGGTCGTTCACTGAGAAGGCTTACACCTTCTCTTCTTTGAACTTCCCGACGATGGTCTGGATGCGCTGAACGACTTCGGAGCGTTTAAGTCCGGCCTTGGCCTGGAAGACGGTCATCTTGAACGTCGGACGGATGCCGCCGGGTGTGTGATTGCCGTGGAAGAAATCGGAGTGCTTCCAGCCGGTTTCGCGGAGTGACTCCTGGATGAGCGAGACCTGCAGGCGGCTCAGCGGCGTGGAGATCTTGATGTTCGGCTCTTCCGTGCCCGGAAGAATTTCCTTATCTTTGGATTGCATACGCATAGGCGTCGTGTTTCTCCCTTGTTAGAATGTACCCCGATGAGTGGACGATCCGGCTCATCATTCAGCGTGCTCTATACAGTCGATTACCCAAAAAAGTGCCCAAACGCATTTGTCTACCAGCAACAAAGGCCGAATGCAGGCTGATTTGGCCATTATTAGTCCAAATTTCGCTCATCTTAGAGTTAGTCACTCCGATCGTCTCGACCGCCCAGACAAACTCGGTGCGTCTCGACCGCGTCACCTATCTCACCACGAATCTGGACAGCGCGATGCGCTCGTTTCTGGCCCACGGGTTCAAATTCGAGCATTCTGAGTTCGCGGCATACGGCCCGGTTGCAGTCCGGCTCCCGAGCGGCAACAGCATCGAATTAGAATCAAGTGACGGATCGTGGGCGATCCCCAGGGACACCAGCGCCTGGAAAACTCGCGCGCTCGCTGCCTATGGTAATCATGTCGCCGGTGTCGCATTCGCGGTCGAGGATATTCCACTGCTTGGGAGACATCTGGACTCACTCGGGATTCCGCACGGATTGGTCGCTCCTTCCGGTTTCGGAATGATCGGGACGGCCCCGCTCGACTTTGTGTTTGTGCCGCGCGAACCGAGACCGATCCAAGCCGAGGCAGGGCAGAACGGCTACCGGCGAATCTCGTGGATCATCCTTTCGGCGAGCGATTCATCGCAGGCGCTTCTTCGGCGGGTATTCGATGCGCTCAGTTTGCGAAAACTTCATGAAGGTTGCTGCGACTATTGGCTCGTTGGGCCGGTTGATGCGCGCACGGCGATTCGATTTGAGATACCAGTGGATGACCGATCATCCACATCCGCGACTCCCGAGAAATCATTCAAGCCGGAAGGCCAGTGGCTTTCGATTGAAGATGGCGGGATTGTATTTGGATACTAAAATAGGATTGTCATTGCGAGCGTAACGAAGTGAAGCGAAGCAATCCCCACCACGGAGTCCGTGGCTTCCTTCTGGAGATTGCTTCGTCGTGCTTCGCACTCCTCGCAATGACTGCTAAATCAGGAGAATTACTTGCAAGCAGAAGTCAAGCGGAACGGTGGGATGGTCTCGGCGGCCCGGGAGGGGTTCGTAGCCGAATTGCGCGCACGTGGAATCCACGATGAGCGCGTGCTCGATGCGATGTCGAAAGTACCGCGCGAGCGATTCTTGGATGCGACATTCGCCAGACGAGCATACGAAGACTCCGCGCTCCCCATCGGCGAGGGCCAGACGATCTCCCAGCCGTTTGCTGTGGCATATCAAACCCAGGTGTTGGACCTGAAACCGGGCGAGAAAGTGCTCGAGATCGGCACCGGCTCGGGCTACCAGGCTGCTGTGCTGGCGCAGATGGGCGTGCGCGTCTTTACGATCGAACGGCACATCCCACTTCTGGAAACAGCCCGCAAGCGGCTTGACTCTCTGGGCTACCACAAAGTGATCTCGCGGGCCGGAGACGGCACCCGCGGCTGGCCGGAATATGCGCCATTCGATGCGATCCTCGTCACCGCTGGCGCGCCGGATGTGCCAGAATCTCTCGCAAAGCAACTCTCGCCGAACGGCGGACGCATGGTTATTCCTATTGGCGACATGGGCCGTCAGCGCATGTACCTGATCCGGAAGAACGGAGAAGAACTCAAAGCCAAAGAGCTGATCGACTTTGCGTTTGTGCCGTTGATTGGCAAAGAGGGGTGGGCCGCATAGTTCTGTCATCCTGAGCGAAGCAATTCGACCGAAGGGAGAATTGCGGAGTCGAAGGATCTCCGGATGACAGTTCAGAAAAAGTCTGTTATGAAAACCTGATAACGGTTTCTTATTACCGAGGGCTTCCGAAAGCCCTCCGCTTCCTCATATCCTTTGGTCTCCTTGTGATCTCAACTGAACGCATTCTCGTCATCACCGGCCCGACGGCGTCGGGTAAGACAGACTACGCCCTGAAATTGGCCGAGGCCGATCCGACAATCGAGATCGTCAACGCCGATGCCTTCCTTATCTATCGCGGGTTCGACATCGGTACTGCGAAGCCGGAGAAGGAAATCCGCGCGCGTGTCCCGCACCATCTCATCGACATCCTCGAACCCAACGAGCAGTTCAACGCCGCCGATTACTCCCGCCTTGCGAGAGAGACGATTCGCGACATCATCGAACGGCAGAAGACGCCGGTTGTCGTGGGCGGCACAGGACTTTACATCGACGCGCTCTTCGATGGCATCATGTCCGTCGATCTGCTGGATGGCAAGCTGGAAATCGCGCGAGTGCGTGCCAGAGACGAGATCACGAGTAATGGATTCGAAGAAATGCTCGAACGCCTGCGCGGTGTCGATCCGGTTCTCTTCGCCCAGATTCACCGCGAAATGAACCCGATCCGGTTGCAGCGCGCGTGGGAGCATTACTACGCGACCGGCGAGCCGCTTGGTGAAACGCGCAAGCAAAAGCCGGAGCCGTTCGAGTTTTTGCCGGAGTTCAAAGTGCTCGACGTTCCGCGGCCCGAGATCTGGCATCGCATCGAGCAGCGGGTGGACCAAATGATCGCGCACGGATGGCTCGCCGAGGCCAGACAGCTTTTGCGAAGTGGCGTCACACGCGAAGCGCCCGCCATGCGCGCCATCGGCTACCGCGAAATGTTCGATGTCGCCGAAGGACTCCTCCCGCTTGCCCAGGCCCGCGAGCGCATCGTCATCCGCACCCGCCAGTATGCCAAACGGCAAGTGACGTGGATGAAGCGTTATCAGGCGGTGGCAGGCTGATGCGTTGATGGGCACTCGTTTTGCCCCTTGGTTGATGGCATTTGAATTGAGCCGTGCGTGTTGGAAGCCGTTGTGATTAAGGTAATCTTGCTGATGCTTTCCGCTGCTCTCTTTGAGATTGGCGATGCGCGCGCGCAGAATTTTTGGGAGCCTTGCAATGGCTCGACAACGAGTGTATCTGCGCTTGCGATGAGCCAGAGTGGAACACTATATGCCGCTGTGGGTAGCGGAGTGTATATCTCACACGGAGGTGGTTCATGGACCCGATCAACAGGAAGTGTTTCAGCCGGGGTCATCAGCTCATTAGGCATTGATGGCAACTCTCCACTTTTTGCCGCGACCGATAGCGGCGTCTTCTACAGTTCAGACTATGGAAATTCGTGGCTCGCTCCAGATAGCGGTCTCATTAAGAGTTACTTCAGGTCACTTGTTGTGGTTCAAAATAATGCAGTATTCGCGTGTAGTGACAGTGGTGTTTTTCGATCCACCGACAATGGTCGAAAATGGATGCGTGTCTACACCGGTCCCATTGAACAAACGGTTACAGTCTTGGGTGTTCCTACGTCAAGTAAAGTATTCGGCGGCACGCATGGAGGTGGAATCTACGTAACCTCTGACGGAGGCGACAATTGGTCCGCGACTGGTGACACCCATTCGACTGCGCCAATTACTTGCATCCTGGGTAATCAGAACGGATCCTTATTTGTAGGTACCTATGGGAATGGAATGATCCGCTCCTTAAATGCAGGTACTTCTTGGGAGAAGCTTAGCATAACAGGAAAGCATGTTTATGCTGCAACTATCGACCAGTCAAGGATTGTCGATATCATGACAGATAGTGGGTGGGAATTTTCGACGACTCCAAGCGGCATGTATTGGTACAGACAAGCAGGAGTCCCAAATGCGAGTGGACTTGTTGTTTCACCCGACATCGGAATGATCGCGAGTAGTTTCAATGGGTTATTCAGATTTGATGGAAGTTCGCGTTGGACACCGTTGCTTCCCTCGTTGCAAGGAGTTGAGATCGATCCGATTTCGATTCGTTCAGGCGCTACGATCTTTGCAGGAGCGGGTTATTATGCCGCACGTTCGACGAATCAGGGTAAGAGTTGGGAAGCCACTGGTCGTGTGCCATGGTACGTCAGCATTGGAGCTTTAACGGCTAATACTTCCGGAACCGTCTTCGCAGGATTTATCGATGGAAACGGCACCGGTGGCATCTACCGATCATTTGACAACGGTAGGAATTGGGATTCGACCGAACTGGGCATTGGAGACATTACCATGCTCACATGCAGTTCACAAGGAACGCTCTTCGCCGGCACTCGCGGAGGTGCGGTACTTCGATCAACCGACAACGGGAACCGCTGGACGGATGCTACCCAAGGGGCTTTAGGCGGTGTGGAAGTCATATCACTTGAATGTCGCGGGAACGGGGCGGTTTTTGCAGGGACACATACCCGCATTTATCGAAGCACAGACAATGGGGATTCATGGATATGGATTGACAGCATGGTGATGTTTGATGGATGGCGGTTCCTTGCTTTGAAGGGACCGCACACAGTATTCGCAGGGGCAAACGGCGGTGTCTTGCGTTCCACTGACGATGGCAATTCATGGCAACTAACAAACAATGGACTTGCTCGCGGTTACCCCACCTCGCTGATCGTGAATTCAAGTGGGTTCGTGTTTGTAGCGACGGATAGCGGCGTATTCCAATCCACCAATGATGGTGACAATTGGATGAATGTGACCGGTGGCCTGAATAAGTTATACACCGGATTATATCATGTAGCAAGTCTCGCGATCGATTCTGAAGGAATTCTATTTGCCGGTACACCATTCGGCGTCTTTCGAAGCTCTCAATCAACAACAATGTTGTCGGTTGTAGAAAACAGTACTCACCTCAGTCATGATCTGGCGCTTGAACCGACTTACCCGAACCCCGTGAGCCAAGGCTGCTCGATGAGTTTCTCATTTGTCGTACCAGCCTTCGCATCCCTCAAACTCTTCGATGCCACTGGCCGTGAGGTTGCGGTGCTGGCGAGCGGTTTTTTCGATGCGGGCGAGCATGAGGTCACGTTCGATCGTGGGACGCTGCCGGGCGGAGTCTATTTCTGCCGGTTAGAAGCGGGCGGGCAGAGTGCGGCGCGGGCGGTGGTTATATTGCCATAATCGTCTGAACCTTGATTTTATGAGATTTTAGAGATTAAGAAGATGAGTCGGGGTCACGCAATCTCACTAATCTATCAAATCTCATGAAATCAAGGTTCAGACAGAGGGATAAAAACCTCTCCCGCTTCTGTTTAGGCGGCTACCATGCCACAAAAGGCCGCAAAGGCAAAACGCTCTGACATCAAGGACCTACCCAAAAATGGCTCTAATGGCCACGTTATGTCAGATAAAAAGACGAAATCCGACTCCTGGCGCGAGCTGGGACTCACCCGCGACGAAATCCTGAACGACTACCGCATCTCGCACCAAAGCCGATTGGCGAGCATGCTGGGTCGTCGTGAAGTCTTGACCGGCAAGGCGAAGTTCGGCATCTTCGGCGATGGCAAGGAAGTGCCGCAAGTCGCGATGGCGCGCGCGTTCCAGAACGGCGATTGGCGTAGCGGCTACTACCGCGATCAGACCTTCATGTTTGCTGCGGGCCTCTACACCATTCAGGAGTTCTTCGCGCAGCTTTACGCGCACACGTCGGTCGAGGCCGAGCCAGCCAGTGCGGGCCGCATGATGAACGGCCACTTCGCCACGCGTAGCCTGAATGAAGATGGCTCATGGAAGAACCTGATGGCGCAGAAGAATTCATCTGCCGATATTTCTCCCACCAGCGGACAAATGCCGCGCTTAGTCGGGCTCGCCTACGCCTCGAAGCTCTTCCGTGAGACGCCAGTCCTGCAAGAAGGCTTTGAGCAGTTCTCCGAACACGGCAACGAAGTGGCATTCGGCACGATCGGCAACGCTTCGACTTCCGAGGGATTATTCTGGGAAGCATTCAATGCCGCCGGTGTGCTGCGCGTCCCGATGGCAATCAGCGTGTGGGACGATGGCTACGGTATCAGCGTGCCGGCAAAATATCAAACGTGCAAGGAAGATATTTCGGAGATCCTCAAAGGATTCGAGACGAATGCGTGTGGTGATGGCTACTTGATCTACAAAGTCAATGGCTGGGATTATCCCGCCTTGGTGAAGGCCTACCAGGAGGGCATCGAGCGCGCGCGCAAAGAGCATACGCCAGTTCTGTTTCATATCACCGAGGTCACACAGCCGCAGGGTCACTCGACTTCTGGCTCACACGAGCGATACAAATCCAAAGAGCGCCTCGCATGGGAGGACGATCACGATTGCGTGAAGCGGATGCGCGCGTGGATGATTGAAGCTGGCGTCGCGAGTGCTGAAGAGCTGGATACAATCGACGCCGAAGATAAGAAGATCGTCGATCAGGCCAAGCAAGCAGCATGGGATAATTATCTTGCACCGATCAAGCGAGACATTGCGGAAGTCACTGCCATGTTCGAGCGGATTGCATCGCAAGTGGGGAATGGTGCGGAGATTCTTGCAATCAAAGAATCGCTGAACGCGATCAAGGAGCCATTCCACAAGGATATTTACAGCGCCGCCGGCAAGGTTCTTCGCTTGGCGGGTCGGGCTGGAAGCGCCGACCTACGCGAATGGAAAACGCAGGCCGATGCGCGGCATTTCGATGAATACAGTTCGCTCATGTATAGCGAGACTGCGGAGTCTGCGCTGCTCGTGCCAGAAGTCAAAGCCGACTACACCGGCGATGAAGCGAAAGTGGATGGTCGGCAAGTCATGCAAGCTTGCTTCGATCATGCGTTGGCGCGCGATCCGCGTGTCTTCGCGATTGGCGAAGACATCGGTGTGATTGGCGATGTCAACAAGGGCTTCGAGGACATGCAAGCCAAGTACGGCGAGTCGCGCGTGACCGACACCGGCATCCGTGAAGCCACGATCGTTGGCCAAGGCATTGGCGCGGCCATGCGCGGGCTGCGTCCGATCGTCGAGATTCAATACATCGACTACTTGCTCTTCGCGCTTCAAACATTGTCGGATGATCTCGCGACCGTGCGCTGGCGCACGAAAGCGGGACAGAAGGCGCCGGTCATCGTTCGCACGCGCGGGCACCGGCTGGAAGGCGTCTGGCATTCCGGCTCACCGATGGGAATGATCCTGAGCGCGCTCCGAGGAATGTACGTCCTCGTGCCGCGCAACATGACGCAAGCCGCAGGATTTTACAACACGATGCTTCGCTCGGACGATACGGCGCTGATTGTCGAAGTGCTGAATGGTTATCGACTCAAAGAGACAATTCCGGCAAACGTCGGCGAGTTCACGGTGCCACTCGGCGTGCCAGAAATCCTTCGTGAGGGCTCGGACATCACACTCGTTACATACGGCGCATCCTGCCGCGTTGCGATGGACTCTGCCTCTGAACTTGAAAAGCTCGGAGTGTCACTCGAAGTAATCGACGTGCAGACGCTCCTGCCATTCGACCTCCATCAGATGATTTTGAATTCTCTCAAAAAGACCAGTCGCATCATCTTCTTAGACGAGGATGTGCCGGGTGGAGCGTCAGCATTTATGATGCGGGAAGTCCTCGAAAAGCAGGACGGCTATCGCTGGCTTGATTCAAAGCCGGTGACACTGACCGGCAAGGACCACCGTCCAGCGTATGCATCGGACGGGGATTATTTCTCCAAACCGCAGGTCGAAGACATTATCGAAGCGGGGTACCGGCTCATGCGGGAAAGCGAGCCAGCACGTTACCCAGAAATCTGGTAAGTTTTCAGGTTCGGGCGCGCTCGCGCTGCAAAGCCTCGAATTTGTGCACCAGGAGGGACTCGAACCCCCAACCCTCGGTTCCGAAGACCGGTACTCTATCCATTGAGCTACTGGTGCTACTGTGAATCCTTAACTAAGGCAGGCGACTCTCGGTTCAGTCTGGCTGGTTCATGGAACCTGCTTGTCTTTCCGAATGTAATGAGAAAAGCAAGATGAGCCGTGGATGGTCGATCATCCAGATGAGCGATCATCCGCCTGTTCTCGATTTCGTCGTTTCTTGCCCATGTGCCCAAAATCTGGCTCGGAACACCCACGTCCACCGCGTGAGGTTCGAAGAATAGTGCTGTTCTTGGTGTGCGAATGATATTTTATGGATAATAGCAAGCCCAAGATTCGGGCAGATGATTCGTCGGACTTTCCATCGAACAATCCTATTCAGGCATTAGCCTTCGAACTGGCCCGTTCCCGCGCGAACCTGAGAATGGTGCTCGACAACTCGGATCAGGCGATCTCCTCGGTCGATCGTGATTTCCGATTAGTTACGTTTAATGCGGTGCTGGAAGGGCTCATGCGGCAGATCTGGGGCATCGAACTTCAGGTAGGGATGGATCTTGGAGCACACATCCCTTCAGAAGATGAGCGCGCATTCTGGCAGGGAGCGTACAAGCGTGCTTTTGCCAACGAGCAGTTCACGCTGGAGCGCATCTACGACAACCCGATGGGACGCGCCGTTGTCGAGTTCTCGTTCAATCCCATACGAGAAGGCGAAGCGATCAGCGGCGTTGCCATCTTTGGAAGAGATATTACGACGGAACGGGCCACGCTCGAGGCGCTTTCGGCCTCCGAATTCCGTTACCGTCAGTTGTTTGAGACCAGTCCATTGCCGATGTGGTTCATCGACATCGAGACGCTCAAGTTTCTCCGGGTCAATCGAGCGGCGTGCGAGCTATTCGGGTTTTCAGAAGCTGAGTTCCTCACCAAAACGGTTCTTGATATTCGGTCGCCAGTAGAGCAGGCGACTTTCATGAAGGATCTACTCCCACAGTTTCAGGATCTTAGGGATGAGAAGCCGATTGTCGCCCATTATGTGAAGAAAAATGGGGAGCAAATAGATGCCCTTCTCCATCCTCATGTCGTCGAGTACAATGGACGAACGGCTCGCTTTTCGCTCGTCACGGACATCACAGAACGGTTGAAGGCACAACGCGAACTGATGGAAGCGAACGAACGCTTTCGTCTCGCAGCCGATGCGGTGACGGCCGTGATTTACGATTGGGATGTCGTAACGGGCCATTCGATCGACACGCCGGGTCTCTTGCCGTTGCTCGGATTCGATGCGAAGGTGGACGAGAACATCGACAACGTCGAGTGGTGGATGAGCCGCATCCATCCGGATGACCGTCGACATGCACAGGCGGTGATCGATCGTGCCCTGCAACAAGAGAAGCAATACGAGGTCGAGTACCGGGTCAAGCACCGCGATGGATATTATGTCTCCGTTTGGGACCGCGGAATCATCGAGCGCGACGCGGCAGGCAAGGCCGTGCGCGTCGTCGGCAGCGCCCAGGACATCTCGGAACGCAAGGCGCTCGAAGCGCAGCTCGAACAGGAACGCAATAAGGCGATTGGCGCCAAAGAGAAGGCCGAAGAAATGAACCGGCTCAAGTCGAGCTTCCTGGCCAACATGAGCCATGAGATCCGGACGCCGATGACAGCGATCATGGGTTTTGCGAGTGTCCTCGCCGAGAGTATCAAAGATCCGGAACAGCACGAGTATGCCACGATCATCGAGTCGAGTTGCACGCGGCTGCTCGCGACGATCAACAGCATCCTCGATCTGGCGCAAGTCGAATCCCACCAGATTGCAGTCTCGTTAGCGAAGCACAATGTGAATGTGGAAACGCAGCGCACCTGTGCCCTCTTGGAGCCGCTCGCCGCCCGGAGGAAGCTGCGCCTGCAGTTCTCACCGACGTTGCATGGTGCCGAGGCGCTCATCGATCCGCAGCAGTTCGATCGAATTGTTACCAATCTCCTCGGGAACGCGATCAAGTTTACAGATGAGGGCGACATCACGGTCCGCATCAAGATGAACTCGGAGGCCGAGGCTCCTCTGGAGGCTCCCTATCATTCATTTATGCTTGGCGATACCCCCAAGGAGGAATACTTTCGTCTCATCGTGGAAGACACCGGGATCGGCATTCCACCCGAGCGTCTTTCGGACATCTTTGACGAATTCCAACAAGGATCGAACGGTCTCAACCGAACCCATCCCGGTACCGGACTCGGGCTCACGATCGCGAGCAGGCTCGTCGAGGCAATGGGTGGCTCGATCGAAGTCCGAAGCGCCATCGGCGTTGGCAGCACCTTCATTGTCCGGCTTCCGCGCAACATGAGCGAAAATGTTGTGGAGGAGGCCCGTACGTCAGACCCGGCGACTCGCGCGACCATCCTGCTCGTCGAAGACACTCCGGAAGCGATGAAGCTGGTCGATGCGCTCTTAGGAACGCGCTATAATCTTCTTCACGCAACAAATATCTACCAGGCGCGGCAGGCGCTTGGGATGACCGATTATCCCCAGTCGCAAACGCTCCCCGATCTGATCCTCATGGACATCAATCTTGGTGAGTTCACGACCGGGCTGGATTTGACGCGGGAGTTGAAACGAAATCCCAGGACCGCCCAAGTTCCGGTCGTCGCGGTCACGGCCTTTGCTGGCCAGATCAGCCGGGAGACTGCCCTCGGTGCGGGCTGTGTGGACTATCTCACGAAGCCCTTTACAAGCCAGCAGTTATCCCGGATTCTCGAACGCAACTTGCAACTCGAAGCGTCCATGTAACGCGGCGCTTGGGGTAGACTTCCACTTGTCCTTATGGGACAAGCTCCGTCGCCCGCTGGATGTAGCCTTCGAAATCGGATTCGTTGAGCGCGGCGTCCGGGTCATTCCATGTGCCGGTGATAACATACCAATCGTCAGTCAGCTTCGAGCGGAGCAGAAAAGAAAGGTTCAGCACGCCAGGCTCCGAGCCGCCCTTGTAACCGATATATTCCCAGCGCGATTTATCGAGCGGCAGACCCGGATTGACCGAAAGAATTTCGCGCGCCCGGAAGCCTGTGCCACTGGCAGAGTGATCGAAGATGTACTTGAGAACATTCGCAATATCACTCGGTGATGCGAACCACTCGATTTTATCGATCATCCCCTCGGCGTGGCCGACGCCCTCACGCGGAAACCCGGCCACTTTCGTATCAAGGAATTCCCGCTTCTTCTCCACTGAAAGCTCGACATACTCTTTTCCGAGATTCTGACTCTTTTCCTTCAGTTTGAATGCTTCAAGTACAGTGAGGAATGGAATGTCGCGGTCAGCATGTGAATTTCCTGTCTCGCGAAGCATCGCTTCGACGGTCTTGCGGCCAAGTGTGTGGATGAGCAGATCGGTGGCGGTGTTATCACTGATCGAGATCATGAGAGTGGCTGCCGTTTCGAGTGTGACCGGCGCATGGTCTGGCCATACGTGCATTTGGCCGGAGGGGAAGGCGCGTGAGGCGGAGTCGAGATAGATGACATCGCTCCAATGCCGCTTTGAGCGGCCACGCTCACCGGAATTGATTTCCTTTAGCAGAGCCGCAAGCACATACAGCTTGAACGCCGATCCGAGCGCCAGCGCGGTGTCCGGATTCCATGAAGCAATGGGCGCGAGCGTCCACATTTTGCCAATGCTACTTTTGTCGAGTTTTGCGACCAGGAATCCGGTTGTGCCGCGCAATTTGCTGATCTTCGTTGCCACTTCATCGAGCGTCTTCAGTTGCGGCGTTGCGGGTCCGATCCAAAATCCCTCGACAAGATGCTTCCCCGATTCAGTCGCGGCAATGCTCATATCGACCGAAAATCCTTTCGAAAGCTTGACGCGCACTTTCGCGCTCCACTCTTTTGAAGAATCCAAATAACGCCAGCTCGTCACAGCGCCGTATTTGTCAAAGTAATCTTTCGAGATACCGACAAGCTGGGCTGCCGGCACTTTATCCAGAAAATTGGCGGAGAAGAGAGTATCGAAACCCCCGGGATCGGTACGAAGAAGAGCCGTGACCTGGTCGATCCGCGCATGCAAAGCCGCGTTCGGCTGCGCCGAAAGCGAACCGTTCAACACAATACACGGGGCGAAGGCGATCATGCAATGCCCAATCGGGCGAGAGCAACTGGTAACGAAGTAAGATAGAAGGCGCATCACTTATCCTTCATAAGTTCAATGTAGCCGGGATGGTTGCGGATGGGTTCGAGATCGCTGTCGCGTTTGACCCAATCGAACGTGGTATAACCGGCCTTGATCGCGCTGCTTAATCCCAGGACGGCACCATCATAGTCCCGGAGTTGGGACAGCGAGCACGCGACGTTGTATAGGAGGAGTGGATCGCTCGGCTCGGCATCCAAGACGCGTCGCGCTTCCGCCCTTGCCTCTTCCGCCCGATCCACCCACGAGAGAGCAAGTGCATAGAACACGCGGGCCGAATAATCTTCCGGTTCTCGCAAAAGATGGCGGGGTAGGACATCGAGCATATTTCTCAATACCTCTTCTCGTTCGCTTTGTCGTCCCAGGCTTGCCAGGATACCGGCAAGCATCGCGAGCACGGCGTAGGCATCTGGACGAAGTTCCGCCGCACGTTGCCATGCCTCAACCGCTTTTGCATCTCTGTCCGTGAGATGATAGATTCGGCCTAAATTGCTATACCCCATAAAAAGCTGAGGATTCAACTCAACTGACTTTAAGCAGGCTTCCTCGGCTTCGCGTGGATTCCCCTGATAGAAGTACGTCAAGCCGAGGGCGGCGTATGCTTCTGCCGACCCAGGGTCATACATCAGCGCCTTGAGGCTTGCCTCCGCCGCTCGCTCAAGATAGTCGGGGTTTCGCTCGAAGGCATAAAAGAGTGCGGCATACGCCTCGCCCAGACCTGAGTATGCATTCGCGTAGCGAGTATCGAGTTCAATCGCTTTCCGGTAGAGCTGAATCGCAAACTCGAAGTTCTTCCGAGCCGTTTTGAAGGAGTACTCCCTTCCTCGGAGATAATAATCGAGCGCTTCGGGATTATCCGTCGAGCGCTTCGTCAAAGCGATCTGCTGCGCCATGGTCAACTTGATGGCCAGCGCATCGACGATCTGCTTTGCGACTTGCTCTTGAATCTCGAATACATCTTCGAGCTTGCCTTTGTAGGTCTCGGCCCATAATTGTGCTTCGGTTTGCACGTCGATGAGCTGAGCGGTCACGCGAAGATTTTCCGCGTGCTTGCGAACGCTACCGGTGATGACGTAGCGAGCGCGCAGTTCTTCGCCGATGCCGCGGATATTCTTCTGCGCCCCCTTGAACTGCATCGTGATCGTCCCCGGTACTACACGGATGTCCTTCAGCCGCGAGAGATTCGTGATCAGCTCTTCGGTCAGACCATCAGAAAAATAATCGGTCTCCTTATCAGGACTGATGTTCGTGAACGGCAGGACGGCGATCGCTCGTTCGAGCTCGACCGAACTGTGCATTCCCGCATTCGAGGAGAGGTGAGAAGATGTTTGGGCTGCGGCACCCGCAATCGTCGAGTTGAGCGGTTGAACTTTGACGCCAAGCCGCTCCAGCGAACGGAGGATGCTTCTTGTCCCCTCTTCTGGTCCGGATGTGAAATACTCGATATGCTGGATTCCGGCAAGTGCGTACTTCAATGCGGCCGGTATGCGAGTTGGTTCGAGATGGACTGGAAGAATATGACCCTTCCGCTCGCTCGCGATCGTCACCTCTTTGACGACGTTGTGCGACGCGACGGCCTTTTCGCTCACCATGAGCATCAGGACCTTCGCGTCCTCCAGCGCATGGACGATCTCCTCGCTCCACATCGCCGCGCCATCGATGCCGCCCTGATCGATCCAGAGCGAGACACCGGCCTCGCGCAGTTTTTGCGCAAGCGCGACCACGCGGTCTTTATCCTCGCGGGAATAGCTAATGAATACGTCGGCGGTCATGAAAAAAGGGGCTTGAACGGTATTACGAAAACGGTCGAACAGCGGCGGTTGAGATATCATCCGCGCCAGAACCGGCAAATTTACGCAATATTAGGCGGTCATGCTCCATATTCGCAACGCCGAGGCCAGGGCACTTCTTCCGGCTCAAGTCCGTTTTCACCCGCCCTTCAAAAAGGGCGCCCGAAAGGGCGTTCGGAAAGGGTCATAATTCACTCGGCATTTCAAGCTCTCGGAGCGGCTCGAAAATGCCGTTTTTTTAACAATCTGACGGATGAGCGATCATCCGTTGCTCCGGACCATTCATACATGACTGAAATCGACGAACAAATTTCGCATGGAGCGCCCACGCTCCAGGCAGTGGCGGACACTGCCACGAGCACCATCTCTGCTCAGGACATTGCACTCCAGAACGGCCACCATCATCCAGAAGAGACCGCTGCTATCGCTCACAATGCGCCCGTGGCCCTCGATCATCACCAACCAGCGGTAGAGCCTGCTCCAGTGGCAGACGTGGCTCCGAGTCCGGTATCAGCGATCCCAGCCGTAGCGACCCCCGCTGCCGCGCCTACCGCTCCTACCGGGCCAAAAGAACGCAAGAAACTGCGCCCCGGCTCAGCGCACACGATGAAAGCATCCGATGTGAAGTCCCGCGACCGCGGCAATCTCACGATCATCGATCCCAACATTAAGCTTGGCGGCGGATACTCCAAGGAAGAGCATGCAGAACTCGAAGCGCTCTATGGCACTGCGCTGACGCCTCTTAAGGATGGAGAGATTATCAAAGGCCGCGTTGTCGCCATCAGCACGGGTGACGTGACGATCGACATCGGATTCAAGTCCGAAGGCGTCATCTCCAAGAGCGAATTCAATCTTTCGCCCGACCTTGCCGTCGGCGATGAAGTCGAAGTCTTTTTAGAGTCGATCGAAGATAAGGAAGGCCGCTTGGTGCTCAGCCGCAAGCAGGCTGAACTCACTCGCACCTGGCAGCGCATCATCGAAGCGCAGAAGACCGGCGAAATTTTGCAGGCCAAGTGCATGCGCCGCATCAAGGGCGGTATGGTCGTCGATGTGTTGGGCGTCGAGGCGTTCCTGCCCGGCAGCCAGATCGATGTCAAGCCCGTCCGCGATTTCGATGCATTCCTTGGCAAGACGCTTGATGTTCGCGTCGTCAAGATTAATTTCCCGAACGAGAACGTCGTCGTCAGTCACAAGGTCTTGCTTGAGGAACATCTGCAAGATCAGCGCAAGGAGATCGTGGAGAAGCTCGAGCGCGGACAAGTGCTCGAAGGCACAGTCAAGGCGATTGCCGATTTTGGCGCGTTCGTCGATTTGGGCGGCATCGATGGATTGGTGCATATCACGGACCTCACGTGGGGCCGCGTGCAGCATCCATCCGAAGTGGTCAAGCTCGATCAGATCGTCACCGTAGTCGTGCTCGATTACGACGAGAACAAGCGCCGCATTTCGCTCGGCATGAAGCAGCTCACGCCGCATCCGTGGGCCGAGATCGAACAGCGCTACGCCGTTGGCCAGCGCGTCAAGGGGAAGGTTGTTTCGATGACCGACTACGGCGCGTTTATCGAGCTTGAGAAGGGCATCGAGGGCCTCATCCACGTCAGCGAAATGTCGTGGACGCAGCACGTCAAGCATCCGTCATCGCTGCTCACGTTGGGCGGTGAGACCGAGGCGATCATTCTCAACATCGATCAGGATTCGAAGAAGATTTCGCTCGGGCTCAAGCAACTCGAGCCCGATCCGTGGACGCTGTTCCTCGAGAAGTATCCGATGGGATCGAAGCACCGTGGTATCGTCCGCAACATCACGCAGTTCGGCGCATTCGTGGAGCTGGAGCCGGGTGT